>JAJZFR010000072.1:0-1612 GCA_021805265.1 Acidobacteriota bacterium
GACGGGAGACGATTCCGTTGCGCGACCCTCCGGCAACCGCCGCTCCGCCCGTGTGCAGCGCTTCCAACTGTGAGATGCGCAGCGACTGACGAACGGGATACAGGCCGCAGGCGAGCGTAACCAGCGCCGCAACCACGGCGACAAACAGCAGCACGCGCGCATCCGTGTGCAGGTTGAAGGCGACAGGCAGGCCAAAGCTGGGCAGCAGCACGTAGAGCGCGCGCGACATGGCCAGGCTCGCGGCCCATCCGGCAAGCGCGCCCATCGCGGCCAGGATCCCGGTCTCGACCAGCACCTGTGCGGCGATGGTGGCGGGTTGGGCACCGAGCGAGGTGCGGATGGCGATCTCTCTGCGCCGGCGTGCGGCGTGTTGGCCGAGCAGCGATGCAATGTTGACGCAGACCAGGATCATCAGCAGGCCGGAGGCTCCGAAGAGGATGGGCAACTGTTCGGCGATCATGCCCATCAGGCCGCGTTGAAAATCGGTGGAGTCGCGCAGATTCAGGCCCCATCCGTTGTATCGGCTGCTCTGCTGCCTGCTGGCAAAGGCGCTGGCGGCGGCGTGGAGCTCGGCTGCCGCAGATCGGCTGCTGACTCCTTGCGGAAGCCGCACCACAACCTGCAATCCCAGGTGGAGCAGCGGGTCGGATGGCGCGTCGGCAGAGAGATCGCGCAGGCTGGAGAGCGGAACCCACGCCGCCTCGGCCAGGCCGCCGTAGATTCCGGCAAACTCCGGCGGCGCAATGCCGATCACGGTGAACGCGTGGCGATTGATGGAAACCGTCTGGCCGACGATGGCGGAATTCGCGTTGAAGCGGTCGCGCCACAGGCCGTCGGAAAGCACGATCTCGTCGCTGGCTCCGAAGGCGCGATCACTTGCATCAGCCTCAAAGAATCGTCCGGATTCGGAATTCATTGCGAGCAGTTGGAAGTAGTTGGATGAAACAACTCCGGCATGGATGGCTTCGGGCTGGGCATATGTATGCCCATCTGTTTGCGCGAGCGTCAGGGTGGTCTGGCTAAAGGCCGCTGCATCGCGGAAGGAACGCCCCTGCTGGCGCAGAAATTGCAGCTCATCGTAGTGAACGGAGTAACCGTTGCCGCCGAGCACGGTGGCATCGATGAACCGAAGACTGCGCGGCGCGGCGACGTGCGGCCATGGATTGAAGAGAACGGCGTTGGTCCACGTGGCCACCGTGGTGAGCGCGCCAATGCCCAGCGCCAGGGTGAGCACTGCGGTGAGCGTAAAGCCCGGCGACCGGCGCAACTGGCGCGCTGCGTAGCGGATGTTCTGAAGGAATCGATGCATCGCGGTGGTTCTCCGTTTCTCTGCCAACATCCGTGGCGTGGCTATTCGTTTCTGAGCGCCTGCATGGGTTCAATCGATGCCGCGCGGCGGGCGGGGAGCAGAGCTGCGGCGACGGCGCAGAGAGCCAGCAGAAGAACAGTAATGCCAAAAACCACCGGATCGTAGCTGTCTGCGCCGTAAAGCTGACTGGCCATGAGGCGGCAGACTACGAGCGCGGCAGGAATGCCCAGCGCGATTCCGACGAAGGTACGGACCATGGCTCCGCGCAGGACCATGGACACGACACTCGTTCGCTTTGCACCC
>JAJZFR010000072.1:1712-4148 GCA_021805265.1 Acidobacteriota bacterium
GTAAAGCTGACTGGCCATGAGGCGGCAGACTACGAGCGCGGCAGGAATGCCCAGCGCGATTCCGACGAAGGTACGGACCATGGCTCCGCGCAGGACCATGGACACGACACTCGTTCGCTTTGCACCCAAAGCCATGCGTATACCTATCTCCTGGGTTCGCTGCGCGACGGAGTAGGAGATAACGCCATAGATGCCGAGAGCTGCCAGTAACAGGCCAAGCCCCGCGAAAGAAGTAACGAGGAGCATGAAAAAGCGGCGCGGTGAGTTGGTGTGATCGACGAGAGCCTGAATCGGTTGGAACTCGGCGACAGGTTGATTCGGGTTGATGCTCTGGAGTGTGTGGAGCACACTCGATGCGAGTGCAGCTGGCGGCAGGGTTGTACGGATGACGAGTTCTGCTCCAGCAGGACCATCCTGCGCGGATGGATAGTAAATTTGCCAGCCCGCGTCTCCCTCCACACTTTCTTCGTGGACATCATCGACGACCCCGACGATACGCAAATCCTGCGGGCCGTCTGTCAGCACGTGACCCAACGCATCGTCGTTTGGCCAATGTGCGAACTGGGCCAGAAAATGGGCAAAGCTCTTGTTGATCAGCACCACTTTTTCATTTTCTGGGCCATCGTCCCAAGTAAAATCACGCCCGCGCAGACGGGTTCCCATGGCGCGCAAATATCCCGGCGTCACCACGTAAACCAATGGCCCGCCAGGCACCTTATCGGGGTGCCTTATTCCCTTGGGCCACGGTGTTCCCCATTCGCGGTTCTGCGTTAGGGGAAGGTAGTCAGTAATCCCTGCCGCCTGGATGCCGGGAATTGCCGCGACACGGGCGAGATAATGTTGGAAAATGGCAGTTCGTTTCTGCGCCCTGGCTTCAAAGCTGGGGGCGCTGTCGTCGTACGCAACCTTGATGGCTGCGGCGCGCTCGGGCTGGAAGCCCAGGTCAACATCGAGGACGTGGAGGAAGCTGCGCAGCAGCAGGCCCGCACCGACAAGGAGCACGCAAGCCAAGGCAACCTCAGTCATAACGAGAACGGAGCGGAACCGTTCGTGCTTGCGGCTTTGTCCTGAACCCAGGCCAGAGTCCTTGAGCGATTCGTGGAGGTTTCCACCGGCCATGCGAAGGGCTGGGGCCAGTCCAAAGAGGGTAGCGGCGGAGACGGCAATGAGGAGCGTCCACGCTAGGGCGGCACCGTCAACGCGCAAGGTGTTCAGCAGCGGCAGAGCGATGGTGCCCTGATGCACGAACCAGACAACAAGGCTGTAAGCGATCCCGAGGCCGAGCGTCGCGCCCACACAGGACAAGACCAGGCTCTCTGTGATCAACTGGCGAACAATGCGGCCCCGGCTTGCGCCGAGGGCACCGCGCATGGCGAATTCTCTCGCGCGAGAGGCGGCGCGAGCCAGCAACAGGTTCGAGAGATTCACGCAGGCGATAAGCAGAATCATGCCGACTGCGAACCAGAGAACAACAAGGGCGCGGCGGAGACGCCCGCTCACGTAATCCTTCAACGGCACGGGAATCACTGAACCCGTGTACGTTCCGCATGTCTGCGGCTGAGCATTGTTCCGGCACATGTGAGGCGCTGCCGCCGCAGCATCCTGGCGGGCCTGAGCGAGAAAGACGCCGGGCTTGAGACGCCCGATGAAGGTGATGATGTTTCCCCATTCGCGAGGAGGGCCATACAGATTGAGGGGCGTGATCGCGTCAACCTTTATCCCCGGCGAGAAGACCGCGCCAAAGTCAAAGCTGCGGGGCAGGACGCCGATAACAGTGGTCTGTTGGCCATTGATGTCGAATGCCTTGCCGACGATTGCCGGATCGGCGTTGAACTGGCGTCGCCACCAAGCGTCGGTAAGCAGAATCACCGGGGCGGCTCCGCTGCGCGCATCGTCCGCATTGAAGGCGCGTCCCATGGCTGGTTGTACTCTGAGCACCTGGAAGAAGTTTGCAATGACATCAATGCTGGTTGCGGGAATGGGAGCGCCGCTAAGACTGAGGCTGAGATTCCCAGCAGTCGAGAAAGCGAAATACCCGGTCACATCCTGATACGAACGGCTGTAAGCGCGGAATTCGTCATAGGCGTCGGTGGAATAGGTAGCGCAGGAGAGACCGCATTTGGTAGGAGGTGGCGCGATCCACACCAACTGCTGCGCACTGGGGAGCGGAAGCGGACGCAGGAGGAGATTGTTGACCAGAGTGAAGACGGCTGAATTGGCTCCGATGCCCAGCGCCAGGGTGAGCACCGCAGTGAGCGTGAAGCCCGGCGAGCGGCGCAACTGCCGCGCGGCGTAGCGGATGTCCCGCGGCACAGTTGCAAACAGGGTGACAAGCCTGGTTCCCAACATGGTTACGCCTCCACTTCTTCGGTCAGCTTTCTCAGGTCGTCCTCGGAGACTACTTTGCCGTCGAAGAGATGGACCTCGCGCTGGGCG
>JAJZFR010000148.1 GCA_021805265.1 Acidobacteriota bacterium
CGCCGCTTCCGCCGCTACATTCGCGAGCCATACGGCATGGTGCTGGTCACCGGGCCCACCGGCTCCGGCAAGACCACAACCCTCTACGCCGCGCTCAACGAGATCAAAAGCGACGAGGAAAAGATCATCACCATCGAAGACCCCGTCGAATATCAAATCCGCGGCATCACCCAGATCCCCGTCAACGAGAAAAAAGGACTCACCTTCGCCCGCGGACTCCGCTCCATCCTCCGTCACGATCCCGACAAGATCCTCGTCGGCGAAATCCGCGACGCCGAAACCGCCCAGATCGCCATCAACTCCGCGCTCACTGGCCACCTGGTCTTCACCACCGTTCACGCCAACAACGTCGTCGATGTACTCGGGCGCTTTCTCAACATGGGCGTCGAGGCCTACAACTTTGTCTCCGCCCTCAACTGCATCCTCGCCCAGCGCCTCGTCCGCACCATCTGCGCTCACTGCACGGTCGCCGTCCAGCACTCCGAAGAGGAACTCATCCAGAGCGGCCTCGATCCCGACGAGTGGCGCACCTTTGAGTTCCTCGAGGGCGCGGGCTGCATCGAGTGCGGCGGAACCGGCTATCGCGGACGTACCGCCATCCACGAACTCCTCGACCTCACCGACACCATCCGCGAGCTGATCCTCGAAAAACGACCCACCTCCGAGGTGCGCAAACAGGCCCAGCGCGAAGGCATGAGCTTTCTCCGCGAATCCGCCATTGACCGCGTCCGCCGCGGCTTCACCACACTCAAGGAGATCAACAAGGTCACCTTCATCGAGGCCTCCCGCTAGTGAATCGATTGGCAATCACCCTGGCCGCCCTGCGTGGGGAAATGTCCGGCGTTCGTCCCCCCGTGGCTGTGGCTGTTTCCAGCCACGGCATCGTCGCGGGCGCAACCCTGCCCGACGCCGATTTCCCTCAGCTTGCCCACGCTTCCCTTCCCGCCGATGCCGTCCATGCAGGCATTCTCGAAACCAATCTCGCCCGACCCTCTGAAATCTCCGCAGCCATGCGCGCAACCCTGGCTCGCGTCGAGCCGCCCAGTCGCGACGTCTCTCTCATCGTCCCCGATGCCGCCGTGCGCGTCTTCGTCCTCGACTTCGACACCCTTCCCACGCGTCGCGACGAAGTGATCCCGGTCCTGCGCTTCCGACTCCGAAAATCCGTACCCTTTGACATGGAACAGGCGGGCCTCAGCTACCAGGTCCTCAGCGAAGGCTCCGCGCGACTCGAAACGCCCTGGAAGGTTCTCGTCACCGTCATCCCCGGACCCATCCTCGCCGAATATGAATCCGCACTGCGCGCCGCGGGCTATGAACCCGGCGTCGTTCTCCCCGCTTGTCTAGCAGCGCTCTGCTCCCTCGAAAGCCAGCAGTCGGAACTCGTCGCCTATCTGGGAACCCACTCGCTCACCATCGCCATCGTCTCCGGCAGCGACTTCCTGCTCTACCGCACCATCGATCTACCCGACGATCCGGCAGCTCAGCGCACCGAGTTGCTGCGCTCCGTCGCCGTCGCCTGTGCCTTCTATGAAGACACCCTCCAGGCTCCGCCGCTCCGCCTGCTCTATGCTGGAGTATTGTCTGGGGAAGAGTTTGCCGCCGCTATCGCCGAATCCGGCCTGTCTGTCGAACCCTTTCTTCCTTTGACTTCAGCCGCTTCACAGTTACCCGAGGAAACCAACGGAGCCGTTGCCGCCGTCGTCGGCGCGCTCGCAGGCACCCGATAAACCCATGCGCATCGCCATCAATCTCGCCACGCGACCCTACACCGACCAGCGGCCGGCCATTCGCCAGTTGCGCCTCGGAATGGCCGTGCTCGCCCTGCTCCTCGCTCTGCTTGCTCTCGGCATGCTCCACTTCCACCAGGCCGCGCTCCGCATGGCCGCCCAGCAGCAGACCATGAACCTCGCCATCACGAAACTCGAAAACGAGCAGCAGGGCTACAAAAACCAGATGCAACAGCCCGCCAACGCACGTGTGCTCACACAGGCCGACTTTCTCAACCAGCTCTTCGACGAAAAATCCTTCTCCTGGACCGAAACCATGGAGGACCTCGAAACCACCCTCCCCGCAGGCGTTCAGGTCACCGCCATCGAGCCGGTTCGCGACAAGGAAGGAAATCTCACCCTCCACCTCCGCGTCTCTGGAAATCGGGACCGTGTCGTCGATCTACTCCGCGCCATGGAACACTCGCCACGCTTCGTCTCGCCGCGCATCGTCGGCGAAAACTCCGAAAACGGAAACGGTCCCGGAGGGCTGCAACCCATCAGATCCGCCATGCGCGTTAACTTCGATATCCTCGCCGAATACAGCCAGGCCACACTCGCTCAGCGCAAAGCCGACCTCGACGCCAGAAATCACCCGCACCCCACACAAATTGCCTCGTCGTCCGAGAAAAAATCTTCCGCCAAAGCCACCCGTAAACCCTTGACCGTAAAGTCCTCCGCGCTTCTGCCCCACCGAATGCACGGTGGCCCCAAACTGCCCCGCCCAGGATCGGAGGCACCGCGATGAGCACTCCACAAACCTCCACTGACCGCTTCCCCCGCATCCGCGAATTTCTCTTCTCCCTGCTCGGCCTCCATACCGTCCTCTTCGGCCTCATGCTCATCGCCACCCTTCTGCTCACTGTCCGCGTCGCCCTCGACTGGCGCACCACCAGCGCCAGCAACCAGGACGCGCTCGCCTCCAGCCAGACCCGGATGCGCGCCCTAGAACTCCAGATCCGACCCCTGCGCGGCCTCGACAAACGCGTCGAAGCGTCCAGCCACCAGATCGACGCCTTCTACCAGCAGCGCATCCCCCCCAGCTACTCCGCCATTGCCCAGGAACTCGGCACCCTAGCCACCCAGGCGCCCGTCCGCCTCACTCGCGTCGAATACACCCAGGCGCCAGGCTCCGTCGATCTCACCGAGGTCCGCATGGATGCCGGCCTCAGCGGCGATTACCCCTCCGTCATGCGTTTCATCAACGGACTCGAACGCAGCAAGACCTTCTTCGTCATCCGCGCCATGGCCCTTACCGGGCAGCAGGGCGGCCTCGTCAACCTCCGCCTCCAGATGTCCACCTGGCTACGACCCGCCGATGCCGCTGCGAGCGGCCTGCCCATCGACAAAAATGTCGATGCAAATTCCGACAAAGCAGCCGCACCCGCGACTTCTCACAACGGGGAGGGCCAATAACCATGGCCATCAAGCTCGGAGCCGAAAACAAACGCAACGTCATCATCGCCGGTGTGCTGTTCTGCGTCGTTGCCTACCTCGCCATCAGCCAGTTGCTCAGCTCGCCGCCAACGCCAGCAGCCCCACCCCAACCCGCCACGAACACTGCCCCCCAGCCCGCTCCAAACGCCCCGCGACGCGCCGTCAGAAGTACCTCCGGAACCAGCGCAAGCTCACACACTCAGGCAGCCCGCAAGCTGGCCCCCACCGGCCTCGACCCAACCCTCCATCTCGAAAAGCTCGCCTCCAGCGAGTCCATCGAGTACGCCGGCTTCGGACGCAACATCTTCTCCATCGATTCCGCCCCCGTTCATATCGAACAGGCCGCCGCACCCGCGCGACCACGCGCCAACGCCGCACCCGTCTACACTCCGCCCCCTGTGCCCAAACCGCCAGCCATCGACCTCCTCTATTTCGGCTACAGCATGACCCCCGACGGCAAGCGCCGCGCCTATTTCCTCCGTGGAGAGGACATCTTCGACGCTGCCACCGGCGAAATCGTCGATCATCGTTACAAGGTCATCTCCGTCTCACCAACCGCCTGTCAGATCACCGATCTCAGCTACAACAACACCCAATCCCTGCCCCTTGCATCCAACTGAGCAGAGCCATGGCCCTCCCCGACCCAAACTCGATGCTCGCGAACGCTGCCGACGCCAGGTGCCGGCCGCTCATCCCCCCGCGTGAGCAGGGCTACATCCTCATCGCCGTCCTCTTTATGACTTTCATGGTTCTCCTCACGCTTTCGATCGCCGCGCCCAAGGTGGCAGCAGACCTCGAGCGCGACCGCGAAGTCGAACTCATGCACCGCGGCAAGCAGTATCAGCGCGCCATCCAGCTCTACTACCGCAAGTTCGGAGCCTACCCGCCCAACATGGACGCGCTCGTCAAAACCCAGGAAATCCGCTTTCT
>JAJZFR010000172.1 GCA_021805265.1 Acidobacteriota bacterium
CAAACAGCGCTCCCGCAGCATGCACAGGCAGGTACAGCGTCGTCCCCGCCACCAGTTCCTTGTTGTCCATGTTGCCGCCATGCATCCACGGCGGAGCGCTGTCGATCCTGCCCGCCGACTCCGGCGGCGCATCCCCCATGCTGCCAAAGAACGGATGCAGCGGTATCTCGATCCCCGGCGCAAAGTGCCCCAGCATCTTCTCCCGATCCAGCGGAATGATCTTCGACCCGCCATAAGGAAAATCGTTTGGCAGAAATCCCCGCCCAGGCGCAAACCCGTTGCAGGCAAACGGCGCGTCGATGTCGATCTTCAGGATGTCCACCTCCAGCACGTCGCCCGGCTCCGCCTCGGCAATCGCCACCGGCCCGGTCAGGATATGCCCGCCCGGCCCGCGATCCTTCACCTCCTGGAAAATCGCCTCGTTGTAACTCGGAATATCCTTCGCCGCAACACCTTCCTTCTCCAGCCGCTCATCCGACCCGCACGTGGAGAGCGTCTGAATCCGCACCGTATCCCCCGAATGCACCGTCATCACCGGCTTCGCATGTGCCCAGTAATAACCCCAGGCCACCGTCCCCGGCGTAGCCGGCAGCGTCTGCGTCGCTGCCCCCTGAGCGTGGCCCTGAGTCTGGCCCTGAGCCATTCCCGCCACCAACATCCCCACTACCGCTGCCCACCCCGGCTTCCGCAATCTGCGCATGAACTTCCCTCCCCACTTAAATCTCTCTCGAAGATTTCCGATATGGCACGATTATCCACCACACCACCCGCACATCCAACGATTATTGTGCGAACGCCTCTCGCGTCTTGCCGCAACGCGCTGGGGCACAGAGTTGCTGTGGCTTTCGGTTCTGCCAGAAGTGCGCTGGAGTGGAGTTGGATCTTTCTGCTTGATACAACGGTAACGTGATTCATCATGCAAATGATTCTCATCCGAGTCTTGGCAACTTATATCTGCGTCGCCCTTTATGCTTGTCGATCCGCGCCCAAAAGCTGCGCGGCGCTCGACTGATTCGTAGAGCGCTTGCTTTTGCACCTGCCAAAACAGATGCCCAAATAATCCATGGTGTCACCCGTGATACCATTTCGCTGTGAGGATTGTTCTTGACACCGCAGCATTGATTACCGCTCTCCGCTCCAGCACCGGGGCCGCAGCCGAGAATGTACGATTGGCGCTATTGCGGAAACTGACCCTTCTCATGGACTACAAGCTCGCCTGTGAATACAGAGACGTATCCTTGAGGCCCAATCATTTGGCTGCATCAGGAAAAACGCGAAAGGAAATCGAGTTGCTCCTGGATGCTTTGGAAGCCGTCGCCGAACCGATCCTGGTTACCATGCAACCAAGGCCACTTTCACAGGATGCGAACGACGACATGGTGCTCGATGTCGCCATCAACGGCAGAGCGGATGCCATTGTGACCAACAACATCAAACACTTTCGCGACGCTGCCAGACCGTTTCGTATTCGGGTGTTGACACCAGCCGAACTGTTGCTTGAACTCAGAAAGAAGGGGTAAGTAGATGCCAGCAGGCCAAAAGAAGATTGTCGTGAGTAAATTTCCGCTTCGACTTATGCCATCCGTCCGGAAAGTGGCGGAGCATATCTCGCAGCGTGAGGGCGTTTCTCTCAATCAGTTCATTAACATCGCCGTGGCTGAAAAACTTGCTCATCTGCAGCACGAAGAATGGCTGGCGCGAAGGGCTAAGGTCGCGGATTCCTCCATCGAAAAAGCGCTGCACATTCTTGACCGCCCAACGGGTCATCGTCCTGGAGAAACCGATAAGCTGCCGAAGGGCTACGTATCCGTTCGACGCAAAGCTGGCACCAGGAAGATCGCCCGAAGCGCTTCCAAACCCTGAAGCGTTTCCGGGAATTAATCCTTGGCTACTTTCGAGTCTGGTCGTGTTTCACTGCCCTGTATCCGCAGGAAGGTCTCCGCAGCAAGGCGCATCTCGCCATTCTGCGGAACCGCTTGAGGATTTCCACGGATGGTATGGAGAGATTCGGGTAGGCCATCCTGAAACTTTGGCACCCCTCTTTCGCCACGCGGCGGAAAAGCTCGCGGAGCACAAGACGATCGAGAGGAAAGCTAAATCTTCTGTGACCGTTGCACTTCCCGCACGCCCGGCAACCGCCGCAGCCCCATCACCATGCGGTTCAGGTGGCGCAGATCCTCGGCCTCCACCACAAACTCGACGATCGCCTCGCCGTTTTCCCCGTCCTTCGTTTCCACCGCGCGGATGTTCGTGTCGTCGTTCGAGATGATCGCCGTCATCTCCTTCAGCATCCCCGAGCGGTCGTCGCAGAACACGGTGATCCTCACCGGATACCGCTGCGTCTTGCCCGCAATCTCCGCCGCCGTCCGCGCCCACTCCACCTCGATCCGCCGGTCGCTTTCGTACAACAGGTTCTGCACATTCGGGCAGCTCCGCGCATGCACCGCTACGCCTTTGCCCCGCGTCACGTAGCCGATAATCTCTTCCCCGCGAATCGGGTTGCAACACCGCGCGCGATACACCAGCAGATCGTTCTGCCCCTCCACCTGCAGCGAGTCCGACCCCGTCAGGTGCAGCTTCCGCACCGCATCCGACATCGCCGCCTGCGTGGTGCTTGTCTCCTCAGTCTGCTCCTCCACCGCAGCCGTCGCAAGCAACAGGTCCGGAGCCAGCCGATTCAGTATCTGTCGCGCCGAGTGCTTGCCAAACCCGATCGACGCCATCAGGTCCGTCGTCGTCGCCAGCCCATATTCGCCTGCTACGCGAGCCGTATCCGTATCGTCCAGCCGCGCCAGCGGCACCTTGTACTTCCGCGCCTCGCGCTCCAGCAGCTTCCGACCAACCTCGATCGACCGCAGCCGCTGGTTCTCGTTCAGCCAGTGCTTGATCTTGTTCCGCGCACGAGGACTTTTTGTGAACGTCAGCCAGTCACGGCTCGGTGTGTGCCCGTTCTGCGTCACAATCTCCACGATGTCGCCGTTGCGCAGTTTCGTCCGCAGCGGCACCATCCGCCCGTTGATCTTCGCTCCCACGCACGTGTGGCCAACCTCGGTATGCACCGTATACGCGAAGTCCACCGGCGTCCCGTCCGCGGGCACGATCACCACCTTCCCCTTCGGCGTAAAGGTGTAGACCTCGTCCGGATACAGGTCCATCTTCAGGCTCGACAGAAACTCGTTCGGATCGGTCATCTCCCGTTGCCAATCCACCAGTTGCCGAACCCACGCCAGGCGCTGCTCGTCCCGCGCCGAAATCACGCTCTCGCCGGCCTTGTACTTCCAGTGCGCCGCAATCCCTTCCTCGGCGATCCGGTGCATCTCTTCGGTGCGTATCTGCACCTCGAACTGGTGGCCGCTGTCGCCCATCACCGTCGTGTGCAGCGACTGGTAGAGGTTGGCCCGCGGGATCGCGATGAAATCCTTCACCCGCCCCGGCACCGGACGCCAAAGCATGTGAATCAAGCCCAGAACTCCGTAACAGTCCGCCTTGTCTTCGGTGATGATGCGAATCGCCAGCAGGTCGAAGACCTGGTCCACCGACACCTGCGACTTCTGCAGCTTCTGCCAGATCGAAAACAGCCGCTTGATCCGCCACTCCACGCGAGCCTTGATGTTGTGCTCGCGCAACTGCTCCACCACCGTGTCCACTACCTGCGCCAGGAACTGTTCCCCGTCCACGCGGCGCGCTTCCACCGCCTCTGACACCTGCTGATAGCTCACCGAATCGGTATAGCGAAACGCCAGGTCTTCCAGCTCCCCGCGCACCTTGCCCATGCCCAGCCGGTGCGCCAGCGGCGCGTAAATATCCAGCGTCTCCCGCGCAATCGCCTCCTGCCGGTCCGCCTTCAGGTGTTCCAGCGTGCGCATGTTGTGCAACCGGTCGGCCAGCTTGATCAGCACCACCCGAACATCCGACACCATCGCCAGCAGCATCTTGCGCACGTTCTCTGCCTGCCGGTCTTCGCGATTGGCAAACTGAATCTTGTCGATCTTGGTCACGCCCTCGACAATGTGCGCCACCTGCTCGCCAAACTCCGCGGCGATCTCCGCCGAAGTCACCGGCGTATCTTCCACCGCGTCGTGCAGCAGCCCGGCAGCAATCGCCGTCGCGTCCAGCTTCAT
>JAJZFR010000097.1 GCA_021805265.1 Acidobacteriota bacterium
GCGAGCAACCGGATCGATTCCTGCGGTTTGTTTTCGCGGTTATCCAGAACTCCGCGAAGAAACCTCTGCTGCTCGTCGGTCAGCGCAGTCTTGCCGGAGTTCTCATCGGCGAGCATCTGTTCGAGGCGCGCAAATCGATGATCGGCGATCAGGTTCAGCACGCGCTGCGTGGTGTCAGCCTCACTGCCAATCACGCCACCGGTGCGCACCTGTGCGCCTTCGCCGGGTTGTTGCGGCGTCGGTTGCGCGCCAACCGTCGCCCCGGTGGCGAGAAAAAGAAGAATCACTGGAAGAAGCAAGCGCGTCGCCCGGTGTATCCGCTGAAGAAGAGGAAAGTTGGAAACGAAGCGATCCATTTCGACACTTCGCGTGAGCGCCATACCTTCAAAATTATCAGACCCGTCCGGCTCGACCAGTCCGTGAGACGAACCATATCCGAATCCCGTTACACTGGGTGCAGCCATGAAACGACGCATGTTGGAACACTACGAGATACTCCGCCGTCTTGGTGCCGGCGGCAGCGGAGTTGTCTATCTGGCCAACGACACGCTGCTCACGCGGCCCGTCGTTCTCAAGATACTCCGCCGTGGCCTGTTGACTCAGCAGCAGATGCGCTCGACCGTCCTGCGCGAGGCGCGTCTGGCCTCGGCCATCGAACATCCAAACGTCTGCGCCATTTACGAGGTCGGCGAGACCGGCGACGAAGCCTACATCGTGATGCAGTTCGTGCCGGGACAGTCGCTCGACACGTTGATTGCCCGCGGCTCGGCCAATATTCAGCTCGTGCTCTCGGTGGGCATTCAGATTGCCGATGGACTCCACGCCGCCCATACCCTCGGCATCTTTCATCGCGACCTCAAGCCCCAGAACGTCATGTTGACCGACGGCGGACTAGTCAAGATTCTTGACTTCGGTCTGGCGCGACGGCTTCATCCCGAAGACGCGGGCTTCGATCCATCCCAGCCCGGCCTCGGCAAGGACGCTTCCATGGCCGAGACCTATACCGCGCGCGGAGGCACCATTCGCTACATGGCTCCCGAGCAGTTTGTCACTGGCCAGTCAAGCGTTCAATCCGACATCTGGGCGCTCGGTGTACTGCTGTTTGAACTGACCACCGGGCGCCACCCCTTTGCCCGTCCCGATGCCGAGGACTTTCAAATCATTCGCGCGATTCAGTTTTCCGATCCACCCGAATTGGAAGAACTTGTGCCCGGAGTATCCACCGAATTGAAAAGCGTGATTGCCAGTTGCCTCGAAAAGAATCCTGCCGTTCGTTATGCCGCTGCGGGCGAGGTTCGCGAGGCGCTCAAAACCATCATGAAGGCCATGCAGCTTGAGACCGGCGGCATCCCCGGCGATGCCGCGGCCAGCCTGGTCACCAGCGGCCCAGAATCAGAGAAGCGCTCCACCAGTTTTCTTTCCATGCTGGCGGAGCGATTCCGCGAGTCCTCGAACGAGATCGAGCGCCAGAACTCGATCGTTGTCCTGCCCTTTCACAATCTCGGCACCACCGAGGTTGCGCCGCTCTACGGTTTCGCTCTGGCCGATGCCATCGCTGCGCGGCTGGCGCGGATCCCGTCTCTCGTTGTGCGCCCTTCCAGCTCGCTTATGAGTCTGCCCAAGGTGCAGATGGACACGCTCGACCCCCTGGCCATGGGGCAGCGGCTGCTGGTCTCACACGTTCTCGCGGGCAACTTCATGCGCTCCGACATGGGCTTCGATCTCAACTGGCAACTGCTCGACGTTTCCGCGCAAAGCGTCCGCTCGGGCGGCACAATCCAGGTCGCCTCCTTTGATCTGATCGCCGTCCAGAACGAGATTTCCAACGAAGTCTTCGCCGTTCTTCAAGGCATCGGCGGCGTGGACGCGCGCGCTGCTCAGGCGGATGGCGCGCGATCCGGGCAGCGCGAGGGTTCCTTGCCGGAGAAAATCTCCGAGGAATATCTTCAGGCGCGCGCCCTGCTCAGCTCCTTCATGACCCGCACCGGTTCCCGAGCCGACCTCGATCGCGCGACGGCACTCTTTGAAAACGTCACCAGCAACGATCCCGAGTTTTCCGCCGGCTGGACCGGCCTCGGAATCGCCGAGTTGCAGTACGCCCGCCATGGCTTCGCTGGCCAGGTCCATGTGATGAAGGCGCGCCGCGCCTTTGACCTCGCCCTCAAGCTCGACCCAGGCTCCACCGAGGCCAATCTCTATCGCATTTACATGCTGCTCTCGCGCGGCGAAAAGGAATCCGCCAGGCACGGGATCGCCAACCTCTTGAGTCACGCCGACAACGATTGGAACGTTCACCTGGTGGCGGGCATCACCCTCCGCATCGATGGCATGTACCGCGAAGCCCTCGATCAGTTTGGACGTGCCCTCAAGCTCAACCCAGCCAACGCCGCCATTCTCTACAATCATCGCGCCCGTGTTTATCACTACGAAAATCAACTCGAGGTCGCTGGCGATGAGCTTGCCAAAGGGCTGGCTCTCGAGCCGCGCCACCCCCTCCTGCGCACCTCTTCGGCCTATCAGCAGATGCGCCTGGGCAATCTCAGCGCCGCCATCCAGATACTCGAAGAGGTCATCCGCGACGACGATTCGATGCGTATCGCCGTACCCACCCTGGCGCTCTGCTACGTTCAGGCGGGCGAACGGGCGCTGGCAGCGCTCCTGCTCAAGGATGAAACCCTCGCCGCCGCCGAAGCGGACAGTGAAATGGCCTATCGTCTGGCCTCCTATTTTGCCGTCGAGGGCGACGCCAGCGAAGCCCTCCACTGGCTCCGCCGAGCCATTTATCTGGGCAACGAAAACTACCCCTGGTTCCAGAAAAATCCCGCCTGGAACAACCTCCGCACCAACGCCGATTTCAGCCGAATTCTCGACGATCTCAGAAAAGCTCACCGCAAGAATCAGAAAACCTGGCGGCGACTCTTCGAGCAGGTAGGCGGCGAAAGCGAATAGCCCCTCCGATTGACTTATCCGCCCGGCACACTTATCCGCGCAGAAAGCCGGCCAGCGCTTGGCCCACAGCCAGCGCAAACCCTGCCGCGCTCAGGGTGCCCAGGAAGTTGACTGCATCATTGTTCAACCAGCCGCGCCGCTCGAGCGTTGCCCCCAGCAGGCTGTCGAAAAACAACCCAAACACGCCGCCCAGCAGGATCACGCCAAAGCCCATCCAGTTGCCCGCCACCGATCCGGTCATAGACCAGATGCCCACGGCAGCGACCGCTGCCGCCGCAACAATACCTGCCGCCGTTCCGGCAATCGTAATGCCGCCGTCGGTTCCGGGAGCAACCCGCCGCAGCGTCGTCAGCAGTCGAGGCTGACCGCCAAAGACCTGGCCCAGCTCCGAGGAGACCGTGTCCGCAGCGGCCTCAGCCAGCGCGGCGTAGGCCAGCATCGCGGTGAACATCGGATTCTCCGGCCCAATCAGCGGTATCAGCGGGCCAAGTGTCACCACCAGCGCCGCCGCTCCCAGATTGGCCGCAACCTGAGCCGCGTTGCGCCCCTGCGGACCCTCCGCAAATCCCAGCGCCGCCTTCCGCGCGCGCCCCACTCGGGTCGCCGCTAGCGTCAAAACCATCACTGCCAAAACTGGCCACAGCGCTCCCCGACGCCACAGGCTCGCGTAGGGAGATTGTGCGGTCGCGTACATCAGACACCCCATGATCGCCGCGCCCAGCCCTGCTGCCGCCAGCGTGCCCGAGCGCATCCGCCAGACCGTCAGCCCCAGAATCCCGCAAACTGCAAGCGTCGTCCACGCGACGGAAACCGATTCCCGCATCCACGCGTGAATCTCCAGTACAAGCTGTGCCGCAGTCCAGGGAGCCACCGTCAGCAGCACCGCTTTCGACTGCCACGCAAGGCTTGCGCCCCCCGACTGCGTGATTGCTTTTCTATCCTTCATCCGTCCAACTTCCAGGAAAATCTCTCCCTCAGACTATCAACCGCGGCTATCTGGAGTCTCGGTTGCGGTTCCCTCAAAAAAGAACCATTACCGTGATTTACAATCAGGGAGTAAGCAGGAAAACTATTGAATGAGTGAAACATTCCAGCACTTTTTCCAGGCGCAAAGGCGTCGGGTACAGGGAACTCTGGTTCTTTTATCGGCTCTCGCGGTT
>JAJZFR010000430.1 GCA_021805265.1 Acidobacteriota bacterium
CCAATCTCCCTCATCTCATGCCCGGATGGCAGCAGCCGCGCATCGAAAGCTCCCGCATCGAAGCCCCGCCAGCCCGGCCTGTTCCGGCCGAACAAGCCCTTCGCTTCCAAAGTCCCGCCGCTGGCGCTGGCTCAGAGATGCTCTTCAGCTTCCGTCCGTTGCCCGGCCTTCCACTGCGCCTCAAGTGGCTCGCCCGCATCACAGAATTCGCCTGGTTCAGCCATTTCGCAGATGTTCAGGTTGTCGGCCCGTTTGCCTCCTGGCAACATCGTCACCACATCACCCCCGAGACCCGCGACAATCAGTCCGGCACACGGATCACCGACCACGTCCGGTACACACTTCCCATGGGGCCACTTGGATCGCTCGCCAACGCGCTGGTCGTCCGACGAATGATGCAGCAGACATTCCTCTACCGCCAGCGCCAACTCGAACATATCCTGCCCGTCGTCGCCCGCCAGGCTGCGCGACGAGGTTAACCCGTCGCGCACAAAATGCCCCCGGTCAATACCGAGGGCACTCCTGATCGCAACTCCGTCAAGCTTGATCAAGTACTGGGAACAGACGAGTACGCAATCGTCAGCATGCTGGTGCCCCAGGTCTGGATTTTCAGACCTGGGATTCGATCAGCCCATGCGGTTGCGCTGCTAGAAGTGGTACGCCACGCCGATCACCGGGTTGTAGATGTTGTAGTACTGGTTCGTTGTCAACGCGGGGTCGCCAAAGTTCGGCACCTTGCTCAGAAAAGCGCGATACTGTGCGCGAATATCGAAGCTCGGGCTGATCTCGTACGCAATCCCGCCGCCGTACAGAAACGCGATCAGCGTCTGCGACTTCACATCCAGCGTCGTCGTCTCGAGGTTGCGCACGTTGTAGAAGATCAGTGCCGCCGCCCCCGCTTCCACAAAGGGGTTGAACTTCTTGTACGTGAAGTTGTACACATACGCCGCGCTGCCTTCCTGCAACTGCGTGTTCACCGTGTAGTTGTACGACGGCGCTACGTAGTGGATATTGTTCTGAATGTACTGGTAGTTGGCTTCGATTGCGCCGCGCGGCGTCAGCATGAAGCGATAGCTGAACAACGCTCCTACGCCGCGCTTGGCGCTTACCTTTACATCCGTCGTGCTCGTAACGTATGGCTCGATGATCCCCGAAGCGCTGATGCTGAAATCCTGTCGGCTTTCCTGAGCGTGACCTGCGGCAGCACCTATCACCAGCAGGAGTGCAAAAAGAGCGATTTTCTTCATTCGTTCCTGAACCTCGCGACGGCCCGGCCTGATCTCCAGGGGACGCGTCCATTAAATGGCGCCGCTCAAACAGCGCCGCTTTCAGAATTGTAACTGGCCCGGACGGTCCCTGCCGTTTTCATTCCCGCTTCCCGGATCGATATGGACAATTTCCCGCACTTTTTGCTTCTGCTGCCCGTACGCAACAACCCCATTTTCACTGCTTCGAATAGCCAATGCCCGCTGCTTTGGACGCGGCCCGATCAGGAAAGATAGCCTGCTAGCGACTTGTACACCGACGCTCGCTCAATATCCGGAAAAATCCGCCCTTGACAAACCGATGCCTTCGGATCGTAGCTTGGTTGATCGACATTTTTCCTCCAGAATATCCCCGTGTACGAATCGGGAAGGACACCCATGCACTCCGTCTGGCTCGGCGAATTTCTCGGTACGCTCATCCTCGTACTCCTCGGCTCCGGCGTCAACGCCAGCGTCACCCTCCGCAAGACCTATGCTCAGGACGCCGGCTGGATGGTCGTTGCCAGTGGCTGGGCCTTGGCCGTGCTCTGCGGAGTACTCACCGCTCAGGCCTTTGGCAGCCCAGCGGCCCAGCTCAACCCCGCCATCGCGCTCAGCAGCGCCATCCTCAGCGGTGATTTCTCCCATCTGCTCGCCAACTCTTCCGCCCAATTTCTCGGTGCCATGGCCGGATGCACCCTCACCTGGCTTATCTTCCTGCCTCACTGGGCCATCACTCCCGATCCCCGCGCCAAACTCGGCGTTTTCTGCACCGGCCCGGCAATCCCCCACCTGCCCGCCAACCTGCTCAGCGAAGCCGTAGGCACCTTTCTCCTGGTCCTTGTCGCCGGTGCCATCAGCTCTCCCGGCGTCGCCCCGCACGGCCTCGCGCCCGGTCTTGCCCCCTGGCTGGTCGCCTCTCTCATCTGGAGCATCGGCCTATCCCTCGGCGCAACCACCGGATACGCCATCAACCCGGCCCGCGATCTCGGCCCCAGAATCATGCACTCCCTGCTGCCCATCGCGGGCAAAGGCTCTTCCAACTGGGCCTACGCCGCCGTCCCCCTCTTCGGCGACCTCGCTGGCGCAGCCTGCGCCGGACTCCTGCTTCGCCTGGCCCATCTTTAGCAGCACCGTAGCACGACCGCAGCCGATCCGCTATCCTTACCTCGGGCAAACACCCCCGAGGAGCGCAACCCGATGTCCACACCAACCTTTCATGGCTTGTCGATACTCGGACACTCCCTGTTCGCCGAAAACCCAACCGAACCCGCCACTCCAAATACCAGAGATGCCTTCCGCGCCACCAACCCCGCCACTGGCCATCCCCTCGAACCCGCCTTCTACTCCGCCACGCCCGCCCAGCTCGACCGCGCCGCCACCCTCGCCGCAGAGGCCGCTCTGCCCTTCGCAGCAACCTCCTGCGCCCAGCGCGCTGCCCTGCTGCGAGCTATCGCCGACCACCTCGAAGCCGCCAAAGTCCCCATCGTCGAGCGCGCTCACCTTGAAACCGCCCTGCCACTCCCTCGCCTCAACGGAGAAATGGCGCGCACCACCGGCCAGCTTCGGCTCTTCGCCGAACTCCTTGAAGAAGGCTCCTGGGTTGACGCGCGGATTGACTCCGCCCAACCCGACCGCGCGCCGCTGCCCCGGCCCGATCTCCGCTCCATGCTTCGCCCCATCGGCCCGGTAGCCGTCTTCGGAGCCAGCAACTTCCCGCTCGCCTTTTCCGTCGCCGGCGGTGACACCGCCGCAGCCCTCGCCGCAGCCTGCCCGGTCCTGGTCAAAGCTCACCCCGCCCACCCCGGCACCAGCGAACTCGTCGCCCACGCCATCCGCGCCGCAATCACAGAAAGCCATCTTCCCGCTGGCATCTTCGCGCTTCTCTTCGACTCCGGAATCGACATTGGACAAGCGCTCGTCCAACATCCCGACCTCCGCGCGGTCGCCTTCACCGGCTCCGCCGTAGCGGGCCAGGCGCTCATGCGCCTCGCCGCAAACCGCCCAGTACCCATCCCCTGCTACGCCGAAATGGGCAGCGTAAACCCTGTCTTCCTGCTTCCCGCAGCCATCCTGCAGCGCCCGGAAGCCATCGCCCGCAGTCTCGCCGCATCCTTCACCCTCGGCTCCGGCCAGTTCTGTACCAAGCCCGGTCTTGTCTTTGTGCCCGAAGACGCGCCCCAAGCGTTCCTCGACACGCTCGATCACGCCATCGCCAGCCTCGCCGCCCAGCCCATGCTCACCCACGCCATCGCTCGACGCTTCGCCGAACACATCGAGCAGCGCCTCCAATCCAACCTCGCCGACCGCATCGTCGAGGCAAAAGCAGTCCAGGCAAACGCAGACCCGGCAATCCCAACCGGCACAGCAGCGCCCATCGTCTTCGCCGTGTCCCTCGACCGCTTCCTGGCCACGCCCGCGCTCGAAGAAGAAATCTTCGGCCCAACAACTCTACTCATCCGCTACCGAGACCCGGCGCAACTCATTGCCGCCGCCCGGCATCTCCACGGACACCTCACCGCAACCCTCCACACCGCCAGCGAAGACCTTCCCCTCGCCGCCACCCTCCTGCCCATCCTCGAAACCAGGGTCGGACGCGTCCTCTTCAACGGCTACCCCACCGGCGTCGAGGTCGCCCGCTCGATGGTCCACGGCGGACCTTTCCCCGCCACCTCCGACAGCCGATCCACCTCCGTCGGCACCGCAGCCATCCTCCGCTTCCTGCGCCCTGTCTGCTACCAGGATGTACCGGACTCGATACTCCCGCCTGAACTCCAAAAAGCCAACCCCCTGCAAATCGACCGCCTCGTCAACGGCCAACGCTCCCGCGCAACCGCCTGACCGCGCGCCATGCACTACCT
>JAJZFR010000403.1 GCA_021805265.1 Acidobacteriota bacterium
GGGTGCAAGCTGGCCAAAGGTGACTGCGGCGACGACGGGGAAGAATATCTCCCCGCCGAGCCAGACGATCAGGGCCAGCATCAGGAGAGTTCGGATGAGGGTTTTCATGTTCTTGTCCACCTCGTGGTCTGTGCTTTGGTGGATCGGACTAAGCGGCGCTTCCCGGTTTTTTCTGGCGATTCAGCGCGCGTTTGAGGACGATTTCCAGGCCGGCTTTGACCTCAGCATATTGCTCAGCGCTGAGTGTACCAGCAATGCGTTCGCTTTCGATGGCGAAAAGCTCTTCCTTGAGGGCTTCGAGCAGGAGGGTGGACTTTGGCAGGCCGGCTGGAGCTGGGTTGGCCAGCCCGGCATTGGCTCGCTGCGCGCCAGGCGTGGGAGCGGTGCCGGGACTGGCGGCTGAACTCGAGAGCAGGGTTGCGCCGGGCTGCTGGCGGAGGAGAAACGCTCCGGCGGCGGCGAGTGCAATGGCCAGGCCGCCGAGGATCCACCACTTGTACTTGCTGAGCGGGTCGGGGGTGTCGATGGGGGTGCCGATTCCGCCGCCGGGAAGTCCGTTGGGTCCGCCCTGCTGCGCGGCGGCATCCTGACCGCCCGCCGCGTCCTGACCGCCCGCTGCGGGGCCCTGGCCAGCACCGCCGGGTTGCGCGTCGCGGGGAAGCGAGCCGCTGCCGGAGACAGTGAAGCTCATGGTCTGGCCGGGCGCGAGGCCGCGCGCGAGATAGGTCTGCGCGTTCACGTCGTCGGGCACAAGTTGGAAGCCGGTGCCGGTGAACTGCATGTTTTTGGGCAGCATGATGGCGAGATTGTCGGTGCCCTGGACGAGCGTTGGGGTGAACTTGAAGCTGCCGGAGTAGGGCAGGTGGTAGGTGACCTGGAAGCGCGTTCCGTTATCGCCTTCATTGGGTCGGATGGGGTAGGAAAAGGCGTAGTGGCCTTTGGGGCTGACCGGGTCCGGGGTGGCAGCGAGCGGCATGCCGCTGGGGCCGACGGTTGCGGCTCCGTCGAGCGTGGCCTCAGTGGGGAGCACGATCTCGTAGGTGTGGTCGCTGGTCTGAGTGCGGGGCGGGGACGAGACGTTCTTGACGAAGTAGTTTTCGGTTACGGTCAACTGGCCATTGGCGGCCTCGACGCGCATGACGTCGGCTTCGGTGGAGACGCCCTGAACCTTGGCGGCCACGTCGTAGACGGTGATGTCGGCGGTGTGGGTTCCGGGCGGCATGTTTTTGAAGTAGTCGCCCTTCTGGTGAGAGACGCGGACGAGGTAGGGCTGATCGTCAGAGGGGGTGGTGAGGCTGAAGCGGCCGGCGGAGTCGGTTTTGGTATGGCTCAACTCCTGGAGCGCAGCGGTGAGGCTGAGCAGGGTGACGGTGTCGCCGGAGGCGGGTGTGTTGCTGGTCTTGTTGGTGACGGTGCCGTTGATGGTGCCGGCAAAGGCGACACAGGTGGCCGACAAGGCGAACAGAGCGGCAGATTGGAGGGTAGTATTCGAGAGAAATTTCAAAGCTGGAGCCTCGTGCGAACAAATAGAGATGGTGAAAACAGGGTTGAGCGGACTTAAGTTGAGCGGGCTTAAATGGTGGCCTGATCGAGTTGCTGAAGCAGGTCCATCTCGGCGACGACGGCGGCGGTTTCGTCTTCAAGCAGGGTGCGTTGCCGCTCATAATCTTCGGGAGGATATTTGCCCGCCTGAAACTCGAAGTTGAGGTCGCGAAGGTTGGCGTAGAGCTGTTCCTTCCACTCTTCGAGAAAATCCAGACGGGTTTTTTCCCGCTGGAGGACGATGGTCTTTTCCGGCCAGAGGATGTAGACGAAGAGCACGAGAAAAAGCACTGCGCCGAGAAGAACGCCTGCGGTTGGGGACATGGCTAGAGACCTCCGTCGGTATCGGTTTCGCGGCGTATGCGCGCGCGCAGGGCTTCGAGCGCCTGGGCCTGTTCGGGGGTGGAGGCAGCGGCGGACGCGGCTGTTTCGGTCTGTTGCCTGGCCCAGTGTCGTACCAGATAGATCGTTCCGGCGAGGGCCAGCAGAGAGACGGCAAAGGGCATGATCCAGGCGATGAGATCGAAGCCCTGCATGGGCGGTGCGGCGAGGACGGTTGCGCCGTAGCGCTGGACGAAACTTTGCAGGATGAGGCTGTCGTTCTGGCCGCTGGCGATCTGGTCGGTGAGTTCGTCACGCATGGTGCCGGAGACGGTGCAGCCGACGTGGTTGCATTCAAGCAAAACCTGGTTGCAGCCGCAGGTGCACATCATCTTGTGGCCGAGATCGTTGAAGCGCGCGCCGGGGTCAGAAACCCCTGTGGAACAGAGGGCGACGGCGACAACGAGGGCGACGAGCAGCGCCTTGCCGAAGGATTGGGTGCGGCTGATTCTGGCGGTTGACAGAGCGAGTCGGCGCATCAATCGCCTCCCGCCGAGCCGGGAAGGGCATCCGGGGTGGTCATGAGGACGGCGCGGGCCGGACTGAGATTGGGAACCAGCGCCAGCAGGGTGCCGAAGACGGTGACGGCGAGGCCGATCCATATCCAGCTCACGAGGGGGTTGAGAAAGACCTTGATGATGGGTACGCCAGTGTCTGGATTCTTGCCTTCGTAGACGACGTAGAGGTCCCAGAGCAGGGTGGAGTGGTTGGAGACGATGGTCTGGGGCTGCCCGTTGACCAGATAGACGCGTTTCTCGGGAGACATGGGCTGATCGAGAATCTTGCGTCCGTTCCGGTAGACATCGAGTTGAGAAAACTCGGTGTCGTAGTTGGCATTCGATTCCTGGGTGTTGCCGAGGTTGATGAGCTTGTAGGGGCCGATGGAGATTGCGTCTCCCGGCGCCATCTCTTTTTCGGCGCTGCGATTGAAGGCGGCTCCAGCGAAGCCGAGGAAGATGAGCACGATGCCGAGATGGACGACGTATCCGCCGTAGCGTCGGGTGTTGCGTCGTGTGAGCAGGAGGGTAGAGGCGAAGAGGTTCTTGCCGGTCTGGCGGCGGAGGACGGCCGCGCCGCGAAGAAACTCGGAGAGGATCGCCGTGGTGACCGCGGCGCACAGGGACCAGGTGACAATGGCGTAGAAGACGCCTTCATCGCCCCATGGCTTGTAGCCGGCAACGACGCAGCCGAGCAGCGTTGCCCAGAAGGCGACCAGAGGCAGGATGAAGTTTCGCCGCATGCTTTTGAAGGATGAGGCGCGCCAGGCGAGCAGCGGGCCGACGCCGGTGAGCAGGAGCAGAAATACGCCGATGGGAACCATGACGTGGTTGTAGTAGGCGCCGGAGACTGTTTTCTTGGTGCCTTCCACATACTCGGAAAGCACCGGGTAAAGCGTACCCCAGAGGATGGTGAAACAGGCGGCGAGCAGAACAAGATTGTTGAAGAGGAAGCTGGATTCGCGGCTGACCAGGGACTCGATCTGATGCTCGGACTTCAGGTGGTCGCGCTGGAGGATGTAGGTGAAGAGGCAGACGGCGAGGATAATGCCGAGGAAGACGACAAACCAGGTTCCGATGGAGGACTGGGCGAAGGCATGTACGGAACTGACCAGGCCGCCGCGGGTGAGCAGCGTGCCGAGGATGGACAGCATGAAGGTGGAGAAGATGAGCCAGACATTCCAGCTTTTCATCATGCCGCGCTTCTCCTGCATCATGACGGAGTGCAGGAAGGCAGTTCCGGTGAGCCAGGGCATGAGGGAGGCGTTTTCGACCGGGTCCCATCCCCAGTAACCGCCCCATCCGAGGACGGCGTAGGCCCAGTGCATGCCGAGGAAGATGCCGATGGTCAAAAACATCCAGGTGAACATGGTCCAGCGGCGGGTGATGTGGATCCATTTTTCGCCGGGGTAGCGCATCATGAGCGCGCCGAGGGCGAAGGCGAAGGGGATGGTGAAGCCGACGTATCCCAGATAAAGCATGGGGGGATGGATGACCATCTCGGGATATTGGAGGAGCGGGTTGAGGCCGTTGCCGTCGGGCGGCGCGATGCCGCCGCGTACCTGGGCAAAGGGCATGGCGACAAAGTTGACCAGGATGAGAAAGAAGACCTGGACCCCGGCAAGGATGGTGCCGGCGTAGGCATGGAGGGTTCGGTCGGCCTTGTAGCCCATGCGGAGGACGAA
>JAJZFR010000238.1 GCA_021805265.1 Acidobacteriota bacterium
GTCAGCGCAAAGTCCGGCAAGAACACCCAGGGCGGCATCGCCGAGCAGGAGTCGCCGCTCCACGTCTCGAACGTCGCCGTCGTCTGCCCGAGCTGCGGCCCGGTGCGCGTCGGTTACAAGGTCGAGGGCAGCAGCAAGTCGCGTGTCTGTCGCAAGTGCGGCACCGCGCTGCCGGTGAAGAAGTAATCCCGCTGGCCGATCCAGGGCCGGCACAACAAGGGCCGGCACAGGTTGACCGGGTATGGCAGTACCACCCGGCGCAGGGCAGCAGGAAGATATTGAGACCCCCGGTCGAGGACGCACAACAGACCTCGACCAGTCCCTTCCGCAACGGTAAACGGGCGCGAACTCGGGCCTAATCCGCGGACCGGAAGAAAGAGAGAGAGCAATGGCAGCACGATTGAAAGAGAAGTTCAACAGCGAGATTCGCAGCGCGGTCCAGAAGGAACTGGGCCTCGGCAATGCAATGGCCGTTCCCCGCATCGAGAAGATTGTCATCAACATGGGTCTCGGCG
Source organism: Acidobacteriota bacterium (assembly GCA_021805265.1). Lineage (GTDB taxonomy): Bacteria > Acidobacteriota > Terriglobia > Terriglobales > Acidobacteriaceae > Acidicapsa. Next base: position 516 of record JAJZFR010000238.1, read on the forward strand.
AGGCCACGCAGAACACCAAGCTGCTCGACCCGCTGGTCGCCGATCTGGCCTCCGTCGCCGGCCAGAAGCCTGTGACCACCAAGGCCAAGAAGTCGATTGCCGCCTTCAAGGTGCGCGCCGGCATGTCCATCGGAGCCATGGTCACCCTGCGCAGCGACGCCATGTACGAGTTTCTCGACCGCCTCATTTCCGTCGCGCTTCCGCGTGTGCGTGACTTCCGCGGCGTCTCTACCAAGAGCTTTGATGGCCGCGGCAACTACACCCTCGGGCTGCGCGACCAGCTCATCTTCCCCGAGATCGACTACTCCAAAGTGGAGAAGCTCAAGGGCATGAACATCACCATCGTTACCACTGCGGGCGATGACAACTCGGCGCGGGTTCTGCTCAAGCACTTTGGCATGCCCTTCCGACAGGGCGCATAAGCGGGCGCGTAACCGGACGCGCAAGCGGGTTTCAGACCACGAAAGGGATTTATGGCAACCACTGCAAAACGAGTGAAAGACGCGCGCAAGCCCAAGTTCGCCTGCCGCAAACACAACCGATGCCAACTCTGCGGACGCCCCAGGGCATTCCTCCGCAAGTTCGGCATCTGCCGTCTGTGTTTCCGCAGCCTGGCCCACCGGGGAGAGATTCCCGGCGTCGTCAAGTCGAGCTGGTAGTTCGCCCGGCTTTCGCGTTTCGCGCAGCTTTGGCGTTTCGCGCAGCTATAGCGCAACGCTTCGGAGCAACCGGCTCCGGGGCAATCAGTAAGTATCAAACCGCCCGACGAAAGATCGGGCAAGACATTTCCGCAGGTTCTCCGCAAGCGGCGGAGCGAACGGGGAATGAAGGAGAAAGAATGAGTCTGACTGACCCAGTAGCTGATTTTCTGGCCCGCATTCGCAACGCAATCCGGGCGCGTCACCAGAAGCTGGATGTGCCAGCTTCCCGGCTGAAGACCGAGATCGCCCGCATCCTCAAGGAAGAGGGCTATATCGCCAACTACAAGACACAGGAAGAAGAGGGCAGAAACGTCCTGCGCGTCTACCTGAAGTACGGCGCTGGCTCTCAGGCCGCGATTCGCGACCTCGCCCGCATCTCCCGTCCCGGCTGCCGTGTCTACATCGGTCGCGACGAGATCAAGCGCGTTCAGGGCGGCCTCGGCATCTCCATCATGACCACCCCCAAGGGCGTCATGACCGGTCGCCAGGCTCGTCGCGAAGGCGTCGGCGGAGAGATTCTCTGCGAAGTCTGGTAGGAAGTTTTTAGCTGGAAAGCTGTTGTACAAGGCTGCATGTGGAACGGCGGAGGCAACTCCGGCCCGGGACTCGCAAGCCACCAAAAAGGATAAGCAATGTCGCGTATTGGCAAGAAACCGATTCCACTGCCCAAGGGTGTCAAGTACACCCTCGATGGCAACACCGTGCTCGTCGAAGGGCCGAAGGGCAAGGTCTCGGCCCTGATTGCGCCCGGCGTGGGTCTTGAAACCGTCGATGGCGTTCTCCACGTCACCCGCGAGGACGACAAGGCGGCTGCCTTCCACGGCCTCACTCGCGCCCTGGTCTTCAACGCCGTCCACGGCGTCACCGCAGGCTGGACCAAAGACCTCGACATCGTCGGCATCGGCTATCGCGCCGAGCTGAAGGGCAAGTCCATGGTGGTCTTCACCCTCGGCTACTCCCATCCGATCGAGTTCCCCCTGCCTGCCGGCATCGAGGTCACGATTGATCCCAAGCAGACCCACCTGACCATCAGCGGCATCGACCGCCAGAAGGTCGGCCAGGTGGCCGCCGACATGCGCTCCCTGCGCAAGCCCGATCCCTACAAGAACAAGGGCGTGCGCTACACCGGCGAGAAGCTCAAGAAGAAGGCTGGCAAGTCCGGCTCCAAGTAGTCTGACAGGCCGCAACGGACCGGCGGGCACGGTAACCAGCCCGCCATGATCCTGAGTTGTTTCCATCGTTACCCAGACCGAACGGAGTCGCCCTGCGGCTCCGCTGATAGGAAGAAAGATGATTGCCAAGACTGAACGAAACCAGATTCGCCGCCGGGTCCACTTCCGCATTCGCGAGAAGATCTCCGGCACCGCCGAGCGCCCGCGGCTGAACGTCTACCGCTCGCTCAACCACATCTACGCCCAGTTGATCGACGACGCCAGGGGCGAGACCATCGTCTCCAGCTCGACCCTTGCCGCAAAGATCCCCACTGGCGGCAATGTCGCCTCGGCGCGCGAGGTCGGCAAGCTCATCGCCGAGCAGGCGATTGCCAAAGGCGTCAAAAAAGTGGTCTTTGATCGCGGCGGCTATCTCTATCACGGGCGCGTCAAGGCGCTGGCCGACGGCGCGCGCGAAGCTGGTCTCGAGTTCTAATTCAACGCAGGCAATGGGAGTGGGCGCGCGAAGGCCGCCTGGAAGGATACGGAAGAGCAATGGCGATACTCAAGAAAAAGCTGGATGCCAACCAGTTCAACCTCAAGGATCAGGTGGTCTCCATCAACCGCGTGACCAAGGTTGTCAAGGGTGGCAAGAACATGTCGTTTGCCGCGCTGGTCGTGGTCGGCGACGCAACTGCCGGTGTGGTCGGCTACGGTTCGGGCAAGGCCAAGGAGGTTCCCCAGGCCATCCGCAAGGGAATCGAGTCGGCCAAGAAGAATCTGGTCCGCATCAACCTCACCGAGACCACCATCCCTCATCAGGTGCTGGGCCGCTTCGGCTCCGGCCAGGTGCTGCTCAAGCCCGCACCCGAGGGCACCGGAGTCATCGCCGGCGGCGCCGTGCGCGCGGTCATGACCTCGGCAGGGGTACAGAACGTGCTCACCAAGAGCCTCGGCTCGGCCAACCCCCACAACGTCATCAAGGCGACCTTTGACGCGCTGGTGCAGCTTCGCGACCGCGCCGAGGTGGCGCTCATGCGTGGCAAGACAGTCGAGGAGCTTTAACCCAATGGCAAACGCAGAGAGCAAAAAAATCCGCATCCAGTATTACCGCTCGGCCATCTCGACCCCGGTCAAGCACAAGCGCGTCATCACCGGGCTGGGCTTTACCCGCCTCAACCAGATCGTCGAGCGCGTGGACAACGAATCCGTCCGGGGCATGGTCAAGACCGTCCCCCATCTGGTTCGCATCGTCGAGGACTAACCCCCTGCCAGCCGGGCAACCGGCCGGTCAACTCCTGGGCAGCCCAAAGCTCGATCAGGCTACAACCTGATCGGCACACAACCGGGCCAGCCCGCAGTCCGATCAGCCTGTAACCTGATCGGCCAACAACCGGGCCAGCCCGCAAGCGACAAACGCAAGCGCGGCTACCCACTGAAACGCGAGTCGGTGCACGATGCACCGGCGCATGAGCGAGGACAACATGGCAAAGAATCTATCCAATCTGCGCGCCCCCAAGAAGGCAAACACCGGGCGCAAGCGTGTCGGCCGCGGTATGGGCTCCGGCATGGGCAAGACCTCCACCCGCGGCCACAAAGGCCAGGGATCCCGCTCCGGCTCCAGCCTCATGCGCGGCTTCGAGGGCGGCCAGATGCCCCTTCACCGCCGTCTGCCCAAGCGCGGTTTCACCAACATCTTCCGTGTCGAGTACACCGTCATCAACCTCAGCCGCATCG
>JAJZFR010000446.1 GCA_021805265.1 Acidobacteriota bacterium
TCAGACTCGACGCCACACGATACTGCCAGTTTCTGCGCGGGCATGGAACGAGTTGAAGTAAGCATGTGCCTCCATCGCGAACCCTGGCTTTGATCCCTGGATTCCCTGACTGGTTGATCTGTTGATCGGTTGATCGAATGATCGTTTGATCGATTGATATGTTGATCGGTTACGATTCTATCTGCGCCTATATCTCGTCAGCAGGCGGGTTCCATCGAATCCGGCATGCCACCTGGATACATAGCAGGTTGACAACAAGTTAGAAAACCTACGAGAGCCTCACGACAATAAATTCTGGATATACTCCACGACAGGTGACGATTTCACAGAACGACTTGCAACGATGCGCCAGGCTGTTGCAGAGTTGCCCTGAGCCATGAGTTAGTCTCCCACCCGCCGTCCCGCCCGTCTGAGCGATATTGAACAGGTGTTAACGATCCTGCTGACTCCCTGCTTCCTGGCTGCTGAGATTGAGACAGGTTATCCATCCGGACCTAATTGATCCGACCATGAAGTATTGCGCAGCATAGTACACGTTTCAGTGTTCGGAGTAGCACTGGATTCTTGCAGGTTGTATATGGCCTGACAGGTCTCCTCAGCCACTTGCCCACCGCAACGGGCGACTCTTCGCAGGCCTTCTTCAAGGGGTTCCGGGGTGTGTAGCCCCAGCGCTTGAGGTACTTGCCGGCCGTGCGCACCTGCAACCGAATTCCCGTGCGTACTTCGATCAAATCGCTCACCGCCTGACGCGTCCAGAGGGCGTAGTTCATCTTCAACTGTTCGGGCGTCCGGTCCTGAATCAGCCGCTGCACCTCTTGCTCCTCGTTGGGCGACAGCAGACGCCCCGAACCCTTCGGACGCTGGCCGCGTAGACTTTCACCGCATCCCAGCCCCCTGCTCATGCGCACGATGCGAACGCATCACCGTGTTGGTAGACAACTCGCACTGGCGGGCCGCCCTCACGGATGGAAACTCCCGCCAAACGCGGCTTCCCATCTCGGCGACAACGCTCGTTCAAGACAGCTTCCGGCAACTTGCGGGCAGCAATCTTTTCCATATGAAATCGACAAAACTCAACTCCGAACAGCCTCAATCCTTAATGGCCGGGATCCGTAACTGTGGTCTCTACCATCTTCCCCAAGCCAGTTTGACTCACAAAGACGACGCGACGCGTTCCTTTCTGCGAATCATTACGATCACGACGATCCCGTGGTTTTCGGCGAGAGCTTTCGGCAGACCTGCCGTTGCGGCGAACGCAGAGGCGCAAAGACGTTCGGGACGACAGGCCGACCAAACCTAATCAGGTACACGACCTACGCGTGGATCTACGAGTTTCCACGACGATAGAAAGCCAGGGAGACATCAAAGCGAAACGAAGAGACAATGAAAGGAAATTCGTATTCAACGAGCCGAGAGCATCGAAGCCATCCAGATGATAGATTGTTTCCATGCGTTCCTCCTGGCTACTTCTCGTATCCGCAACGGTGTGCTTCGGCGCTGCGCCGATGGGATGGAACTCCTGGAATAGTTTCGCTAACATTGTGAATTCCCGGATTGTTCAGGAGCAGGCCAAAGCTATGGCCTCGAACGGCATGAAAGAAGCCGGCTACGAGTATGTTGTCATCGATGAAGGATGGTGGTTAGGGGAACGCGATGCGGCTGGCAACATCGCCGTCAATGCCAAACAGTGGCCTGCCATCATGCCCGGCCAGAAAGATGGCGACATGTCCAACATAGCCGCCTACATTCACAGCCTTGGACTGAAGGCCGGTATCTACACCGACGCCGGTCGGGACGGGTGCAGCATGTACCCTGACTCCGGCCCAAAGCTTCTGAATACCGGCAGCGAGGGCCATTATGATCAGGACTTCCTGCAGTTTTCGAAGTGGGGTTTCGACTACGTCAAGGTTGACTGGTGCGGCGGCGACAAGGAGAGGCGCTCTGGTGCGATCCAGTATGCGCAGATTGCCCGCGCGATTGAGAACGCGGAAAGGATTACCGGACGTAATTTGTATTTCTCTATTTGCGAGTGGGGCAGCCAGAATCCCTGGGTCTGGGGTCCCGGCGTGGGAGGAATCGAAAGCACACAATGGCGCACAGGCGGCGACATCATCCCGCCTGTTGTGGAGAGCCTGCATGATACCGAACACGAAATACGCGTCATCAGCGCCGACAATGTATTGCATTCTTTCGACGCAGGATTGCATCCAGAAGCTCAGCACACCGGCTACTACAACGACCTCGACATGATGGTCATGGGCATGCGCGGCATGACCGATTCGCTGGATCGTACCCACATGGGACTGTGGGCGATTTCGAGCGCGCCGCTGATGGTCGGCTCAGACCTGACGCGTCTTTCTCCCGCTACCTTGTCGCTGCTAACCAATCGCGAAGCGCTCGCAATTCACAATGACCCTTACGGATTGCAACCTATCAAAGTCGACGATCCCCGTCCTGGGATTCAGATATGGGTAAAACCGATGGCGGTCGCCGGACGGCGTGCGATCGGGATACTGAATCGCACGGACACCTCAACACAAGTCACGATTCATTGGGACAAACTGGGGCTGAAAGGCAGTCCAAAATCGCTGCGCGACGTATGGGACGGACAGAATGTCGAAGCAGGTAGCGGCACGGTCTCCGTTCCGGCGCATGATCTTGCGTTGATGGTCGCTGATGGCGAGGACAAAACGCCGGAAGCGTATTTGCCGAATCGCGACAGTATCAGCGGGATGAAGGCAACACGCGGGCCGACCTTTGCACGACTTCAATATGCAAATACCTCTGGTCACGTGGTCGTAGTCCAGGTCAAAAGCACATCAGGACTGTTCACCGCTCTCGCTCTCCAGCCGACGGTCCGATCGGAAACGGGCATGATCGGTCTCATTCTGCCCCACGGAACAGCCGACCTCTCGTTTGATCGGCCGGCAATAGCGATCCGCGAGCTGGACGTATATGCGTGGTGATGCACGTGGGGGTCAGAACTCGGACGCTCACTCAGAGCGGGCGGCCGTTGCTTCGGGAGGTCATCGCTGGATGGATATTATGAGGTTGCACCTGAATTGCCAGGTTGTTTGACCGTTGGCTTGCTCTCGCGTTTGCCAACCGGCATTCTCCCGAATCAAGATTCTTAGAACCTGTCCGTGTAAAGCGATGGTCAATCTTCAGCAGTTCAAGGCTGCGGCGAGCGACAGCAGAGCAACGTAGCTCTGTTCTGTTTTTTCGAAGCTGACGAGGAGCTTTCGGAATCGGTTCAGCCGTGGGTGGGTTCGCTCCACGACCCATCTCCTCGCTCGGCAAGAAACGCGGCCTCGGTAGCCTACGCTTCCAGAACTGCGCGCTGCGCGGCGAGGATCGATTCGAGGCCACCCGAGGCGAGATCGAGCAGTTCGCTGAGCTGCCGGCGTGAGTAGCTGCCCTTCTCCGCCGTGGCCTGGGTCTCGACCAGCCCGCCATCGCCGGTCATGACCACGTTCATGTCCACCTCGGCCTGGGAGTCCTCTTCATAGCAGAGGTCGAGCAGCGGCCTGCCGCCGACGATGCCGACCGAGGTCGCGGCGACCAGTTGGCGAAGCGGGGAACGGGGCAGAGATCCGGCCTTCACCAGGGCATTGAGCGCGAGAGCCAGCGCCACCGAGGCCCCGGTGATGGCCGCCGTCCGTGTGCCGCCGTCGGCCTGAATGACGTCGCAGTCAAGGATGACCGTCCGCTCGCCAAGGGCCTTCATGTCCACCACCGAACGCAGGCTGCGGCCGATCAGACGCTGAATCTCGTGGGTGCGGCCCCCGATCTTGCCGCGTTCGCTCTCCCTGGCCGTGCGGGTGACGGTCGAGCGGGGCAACATGGCGTACTCCGCCGTCACCCAGCCGCGGCCTGAGTTGCGCATCCAGCCGGGCACGCCAGACTCGATGGTGGCATTGCAGAGCACGCGCGTGTATCCAAGCTCGATCAGAACCGAGCCCTCTGCGGTGCGGACAAAGCCCGGCGTGAGCACCAGGGGACGAAGCTGATCGGCGGCGCGACCGCCAGGTCGAAAGCAGGGATCGGGAGCAGGGGAAGAGGGCATCTTTCGATTGTACGGTCTGGCGATAGTACCGTCTGG
>JAJZFR010000171.1 GCA_021805265.1 Acidobacteriota bacterium
TCGAAACGTACTACAACGCCCACGTCCGGCGAGGCCTCTTCTATGCCGTCGATATACAGAATATTGATAACCCCGGTTACAATCGCGTCCGCGGCCCTGCCTGGGTCGGCTCCGTCCGCGCACACGTCGACTTCTAGCTGAGAAGTTTCAATAGGTTGCTATGCATCCCAGATTGTCGATCCCAGCATCGAAACAAAGGAAATCCGCCGCCAGATTGCGTTCCATTACCACCCAATCCGGCACAATGCTACCAACGGAGAAATATCCAGATGCGTTCGGCCTGCCCCAACCCGCGACCGTTCTTTTCGGCACCCCGCCGCAGGCCCGCTTTTGTCAAGAAATCTGTGGAAAACTTTCTCCCTTCGCCAACTTTTCAACACGCGACCCTCCTCCCAGCCCATCCACCCGGAACCTTTTTTCAATCACTTACGGCAAATCGACTCGGCGTCCAGCAGCCCGCAACGAGGGAAAATGCACATACCACCCCCCTGTTTGCAGTACCCTCTGTGTATTATCTGGTAAACACCCGAATCTTCCCCGAAACAGGCTTTGCCCGCAATGCCATCCGCCCTGGTCTATTAACCAGCCTTGATCTCCTCAGAAACTCAGAGTAGCCTGGGCCTCATTTCCGGCTCCGGCTACCCTGAGTTTCTCTCCATTTCATCCCGGAAAACTGTATTCAGGGATGATTACAATCCGCTCTGTGACGACGAACTCGGATGCACGACGCGATAACTCGAACCACCCCGCGACCAGACCAGGAGAAGAATGCTCTTATCGGCGGGCGAGCTATGCACCGCGCTTGCGAAGCTATCGGCGGACTTGACCGGCTGACGATCGATCTCCTGAATGATGTCGCCCGGTGCGAGTCCGGCTTCATCAGCCGGGCTGCCCGGACGAACGTTCGCAATCGCGACGCCGTTGATCTGATCCGGCAGGTTAAGCTGATTTCGAACATCAGGCGTCAGATCGGCAACGGCCAGTCCCAGCCTGCCATGGGAGCCAGGGCCAGCGCCGTTCTCCGCCTGTTCGGTATCCTTGTGAAACTCGCCAACCTGGACCGTTACAGACTGCGGCTTTCCATCACGCAGTATGGCGAGCGTGATCTGTTTTCCGGGTGCAATCTCGCTCACGGCAACCTGAAGGGCACTGCTATTGTCCACTGCGGTTCCATTCAGCTTGCGGATCACGTCGCCGCTCTTCATGCCCGCTTTTGCGGCCGGCGAATCAGGAGTTACCTGACTTACGATTGCTCCGCTCGCGTCCGGCAGGTTGAAGAAACTGGAATTGTCAGGAGTTACGTCGTTCATGCTGATGCCGAGATAGCCGTGATGGACGACACCGTGCTCGATGATGGCATCGGCGGTAGCTTTGGCGATCTGGGAAGGTATGGCAAATCCAGCCCCGGCAAAGGAACCACTGTCGGAGATGATGAAAGTATTGATGCCCACTAACTCGCCGCGCGCATTCACCAGCGGACCGCCCGAGTTACCCGGATTGATGGCCGCGTCGGTCTGGATAAAGCCGCCCGGCTTTCTCGGATCATCCGAGTATGGGTTCGGGCGGTTCAGCGCGCTCACAATGCCGCGCGTGACGGAAAACTGAAAATAGCCGAAGGGGCTGCCAAAGGCCAGCACCGATTGCCCCGGATGCATCTTGCTCGAGTCGCCCCAGCCGATGAAGGGCAAACCTGTGGCATTGATCCTGAGCACGGCCAGATCGGTGAGTTTGTCTGCGCCAACGAGTTTAGCCGAATAGACATGACGATCATTCATCGTCACCCGTATATTCACCGCGCCATCGACCACGTGATTGTTGGTCAGGATGTAGCCATCGGGGGAGATGATGACGCCGCTGCCGATGCCATGCTCGACCTGATTCGGCGGGGCTGTCCTCGGGCCGCGACCGCCGAAGAATTGCTCAAGCCCTGGTGGAAGGTCGCCCTGCGGCATCTGGCCTCCCGCACGATCCTGACCCTCCTCAGCTATCGGTCGCGAGGTGACCGCGACATTGACCACTGCGGGCGTCACCCGTGCAGCGACAGCCTCGACTGCATTGTCCAGCGCTTCGAGCGACGAAACGCTGCTGTCATCGAGCGGAGAAACCGCGCCGCTTGCGGCATGGACCGCCGAGTATCGCGAGTAAGCGCTCACGCCCGCCAGTAGCACCGCAGCCGCCGCAACAGGCAACACACAACGCCTGCATCCGTCAACTAATCGATTAGTTATTGCTCTCATAGCACTCCTCTTTTCTGGGTTGGGGCCCGAGTAGGGGCCTGACTGACAAATTTCCGCTTATAGCTGAAGCGACATCCACTCCGGGCGAAGCCGCAGGCTGGCAGCCGCGCCTGTGTGCTCCACCGTGGTCATGACAGAAAAAACGGTCTGAGTGATCCGTGCGGTCTGTATCGTGCCGTCGTCAGCGGAGGTGAAACCAGTCTGCTCGACTTCGGTGAAGACCAGGTACATCGCGACGACTTTCTGCCGGGTCACAGCTCGCATTTCGGGCGTGGCCGGGCGCGCATCGTTGCGCAGCGCGACGGGTACGGCTGAAGTTTCAGTGAGCAGACCAAGCCCTTGTAGCTGACTGGTCTGCCGCACGGAGCGTGCGCGGGATCGACCGATATTAAACGCGGACGCCGGCGGGGCATTCCGCGTTGGATCGAGGTTCCTCTGAGCCTGGGGATGAAAGACAACCGGCCGGAGCAAAGCGCGATCGACCGTCCTCTGTGTCGGTTGTGCGTACGGCGAGGCAGCGGTATCAGGCGCAAAGGAAATCTCCGGGGTGAGGCGCAGCAGAACCACCGAGGCCAGCAACGCGCCGCCGGTTATCGAAGCAGCCAGAAGGAATGAAGCCGCCGGACGCAGTCGGGCAACAGGATTGAGTATCCGCGTGACACGCGAGGAAAGCTCGGACCGGGAACGAAGCCGTGCAAAGGGAAGCGCGACCGTCGAGCGCGACCGCCCAAAGGCGGCAATTTCGACCAGACAGGAAGCGTAGGCGCGAGGGGATTGGATCGCGGCAACGACCGCCTCGTCGCAAGCCAGTTCGCGCTCCCGCGTCAGCACCCGGTCGAGCCAGCAAAGCCCAGGATGAAGCGGAAACGCCACCAAAGCCAGCTTCTGCAGGAGATTTGTCCAGTCATCCCCACGCCGGAGGTGAGCCAGCTCATGCAGCACAGCAGGGCGCAGTTGCTCCGCCCCAAGACTGGCCGCCAGACGGGACGGAATCAGTATTCTGGGCGAAAAGAACCCAATCACGCAAGGCGATTCCACCGCATCGGTGGCCACCAGACGCCAGCTTCGCGCCGAGCGGTGGCCGGGGGACAAGTCGCGCATCCACGGCTCGATCGGCAGGGCCTGGCCGCTCCCCGCAACCCGCCAAAGACGAATCCCCTGCAACAGCAGGACTACGGCCCGCGCGAGCGAAGCCCCGGCCCACAAAACGGCAATCGCCAGCGCCCAGAGAATATCGATGTGAATGCTGAAGCCACCCGACAACGGCGTTGCGGTGGTCGGATGAGGAGCCAGTCCGCTGCCCGCAATCCGCCACGGCGCAAACACAGCCAGGGGCAGCACGGTCAGCAGAACAAAACCGAAAGCAAAGACCAGGAAACGCATGCGAGCCGTGCTGCGGCGAGCCAGCCGAAGCGCCAACTCAAGCACCGGTACGACAGCAAGGCTGAGCAACGCCGAGGCCACGAAAACGCGTGTCAGCGACTCGGCCCAGCGGCTTCCGTCGAACACAACCGAAACAATGGATGTCATCGCGCTATTCAACATCGACGAATCCCCCTCGCGCACCATCCTCGGCCGCGTTCTCGATGGCCACGCGCAGCCGCGCCAGCTCTTCGCTGGAAATCTCTTCGTTGCCCAGCAGGGAGAGCAGCAACTGCTCCCGCGAATTGCCGAAGAATCGGCTCAGAACCTGCTGCACCGCGGACTTTCCCGCTTCTTCCTCAGCCACGCACGGTCGATAGAGATAGGCTCGACCCTCCTGCCGGTGGCTCACGTAGCCTTTGGTCTCGAGTATCCGAATCGTGGTGAGCACTGAGTTGTAGGCAAGCGCCTCGGGCAGCGCGTTCACCAGGTCAC
>JAJZFR010000032.1 GCA_021805265.1 Acidobacteriota bacterium
CCCACCCGTGATAGCGACAGGTCACCCGCTCCCCGTCAAACCACCCCACGCTCAGCGGTATACCCCGATGCGGGCAGCTATCGCGCAGCGCAAACACCGCTCCGTCAACGCGCCGACCAAGCACCAGCGGCAGGTCCAGCAGCATCGCTGTCAGCAGCTTCCCCGCCCGCAGCCGATCCGCTCGCAGCGCCGGATACCAATCGTCATAAATCAACGTCGCCGTCGGGCCGGGGATCGCCGCGCCATCCGTCGAAATTGTGGTCAACCGTTGCATATTTTTCCAGTCCTCCGCTTTCAAAGCGGACTCAATCGCCCATTCTTCAACAGGAAGCGCTCTCCGCGCCACTCGATCTCGTTGCTGGCGAAGCTGGCGACCCACAAAGCGAAGGCCACCAGGTCACGCAGCGGCAGCAGCCAAAGATCGCGAAAGACCTGCCGGTCGCCCAGCACGCCAACCCCCACCTGCATGGCCAGCCCAAGGCGCAGGCACAGCCCCAGGGCCAGCAGCCACACGCTCCACAGGCTCGCGCCGCTCGCGATCACGCCCGCCAAGGCCAGCGGCAGCGTGTGGGTAAACAACAGGCCCACATAACCCCAGCGCCGGCTATCGCGCACCGTCCGCGCCCAGCGCAACTGGTGCGCCCAGAATCCTCGCCAGCGGTACGCCGGAACGCCCGTCTCGACCACCTCCGGCGCAAGCAGGATCGCATACCCAGCGCGGTCAATCCGCGCGCCCATCTCGTAGTCGTCCGCCAGTTCATCCGCCAGAGATTCGAGTCCACCCGCAGCATCGAGCGCATCGCGCCGTACGGCCAGCGTCGAGCCAAGACCGAAGTGAATCCCGCGCTCGATCAACCGCGACGCCAGCACTCCCGACTGAAAGTCCGTCGCAATGGTCAGCGCCTCGACACGCGACCAGAGTTTCCCCTCTGCGCGTCCGCGATAGAGCGCCGTCACCATGCCCACCGCGCCATGATGCTTCTGCGGCCGCGCAAACTCCCCCATCACCCGCTCCAGATAACGCCGAGAGACGCGAATATCGCCGTCGTTGATGAGCAGAAAATCATGTTTCGCCGCGCAGGCCATCTGGATCAGGTTCGACACCTTGCCGCTCGCCCCCAGCCGCTCCGAGCACACGATCAGCCGGATACTCCGCTGAGGAAACTCAGCCTGTATCTGGCGCACCGTCGAGGCTGCGGGGTCGTCCAGCGAGCTGACCCCGCAAAGTACTTCGTACTCCCCCGCATATTCCTGTGTGCAGTGGCTGCTCAGCGCTTCCAGCAGGCTGGGATCGTCACCCTTCAGCGGCTTCAGCACACTCACCGCAGGTGCAAATCCAGTCGGCGCGGCCAGCGCGCCACGTCGAGATAGCCGATAGCTCCAGGTCGCCGCCAGCGCCAGAAGCAGGTACACCAGGCTCGCTGCGGTCAACGCCATCATCGTCCGTGCCAGCCAAATCGCTCCCCCGGCAAACCACGGCGTCCAGGCAAAATCGTGCATGCATCCAGCCTACAACCCGGAGCGCCATCGAGACCCCAAGACTTCACTTCGAGACTTCGATGCTGATCGAGGCCATCCCTCCATTGGATGCCCGCGCATGGATCCCCGAGCAGAATCCTCCCGATGTTTCTCTCCTGGGAACACCTTCTATGGTTACTTGTGTATACATTTTTAGGTTACTATTTTGTGGCAATGTGATGCCTTGACAGTCAACTCATTGCATGAGATTTTTTAATCAATCGCAGAGAGTGCTTGATCCCTCGTCTTCCGTTGGGCTGTGAACGCTCCGCACACGCAGAGCGCTCAAGGGGTTTCTGCGCCCAGTCGCTGATCGGCTGAGGAATTGGAGAGAAGAGACCTGTTATGAGCCTTATCGTTGCCTCTGGGCCGCCCGAGTATGATGTTCAATTCCTCAACCTTCCCGCAGTAGGCACGAAGCCGGCATCTTCGGAGTCTGCCCGCCAACGAGCGTTTATGTGTGTTCTCAAATTTCACGCGCCGTTCGTTTTTTTGCCGTTTCAATTGGGACGGTCATGCTAGTCGGCGGAGCGCAGTCGGCAATGGCTGACGGTTGCAGTACGCTCGGCACAACGCTGCCACGGTCTAACAAGCCCTTCACCAGTGCTCCCATCGCTTTACTGCGGGCAGTGTGGCAGCAACGCTCACTTCTCAAGGGCCTCTCTTTGGATTTTCATCAGAGCAGAAAGCACACCGCCGTACTGGATTAGGCGATTTGGAACACGAAGGGCCGAAATTTCGTGATAGTGGCATTGGAGACAGAGCTATGAGACAACCGACCAAAAATGCCCTAACCACCGGCCCCCTGTTTCCTCGCAGCCGTATGCGCACTCCTCAGGGCATGGGCGTATCGTTTCTTGGTTTCAGCAAAGGCGTCGATATTTATGGATACCTCGACCCGGTTTTTGGACATGGCGGAATAATGCCCACAGTAAGTGTTCCTGGCGTAGTGAATATTCCTATCTGGTACTTAACAGGATCCTCTCCAATCCCGCCTTCTGTGATACCTCTTGGACTTATACCGTATCCACCAACTTCCGCTACGACACTGGCAAATCCGCTGAATCTCCAGGTGGACGCAGCAGACGCGTGGTATAGCTTTTACGGCACTTTTTCGTGGCAAGCTGTGGTCAACTTTCCGAATCAAATCCCTTCCGCGCCCATACTAGATGGGAGTATTCAGGTCAATCCTCTGACAGGAAGCAGTTGTGGTGCTCTCGTCGATATGTTTTCGACGGGATCATTTCTGATCCCAGCAACTTCGGGAGCTAATTCTGCACCACTTTATGTCTCATATGGCTTCTATGACGCCGGAATGGGAGCCGCAGGCCTTCCAAGCCAAGACCAGTTCTACCTTTATATTGTGCAGAGTCGGCAAACCTGGATGACAGACGCAGCCGCCCCACTCACCAATGTGCCGCTTTCGGAGATGTGTCTACCAGGCGCTCATGACGCTGGCATGTGTACGGCTGCATCGATCTATAACATGATGGACTCGGTCGAAGGTTCCGCATTTGAAGCGCTGATCGGTTCACTTGTCACCGCTTTGACTCTTCCTTTCAGCGGAACTGGAGATGTTTCTCTCGGCGCTTTAGCAGCGAGTTATATTATTCCTGCAATGATAAATCTGTCGATTACTCAGAAAGATAGTATTACTGCGATGCTGAACTGTGGAATCCGATACTTCGATTTTCGTCCAGGCTATATGTACGCTCTATTACCTGCGCTTGGCGGAGCACTCTATCACCAGCACAAACTGATTCCGGGATATGGGTACGTAAACTTCCTCGTGGATGTGCTAACTTTCTGTTCACAAAACCCGGGCGAGGTTGTGATTATCAATTTGAATGACTCAGGTTTTATGGACACCGCTACTATGTCTCCGTACGATGCGGAACTCGACGCGGCCTGGCTGGCAGCATGCCAACAGGCTGATGTCTTCAACATCGCTCCCGTAGGAGGAGTAGCCGCGCTCGGGGCTACATATAATGAACTGATCTCGGGACAACTGAATCAACCGGCCGACCAACGAGGGATCATCACGAGCAACCAGGTAGTGTTCTTGTACCAGATGTCCAATGCTTCCGGGGGAACGATGACGAATTGTCCATCGGGGGTACCGAACAATTTTATTGCCTCCAAATGGGATTCGTACTCTGACCCTGTCTATGCAACAACAGATCCTACCACTATCGCGGCGAACTTTCAGCAGATGTCCACACAGACGCCGCTCGATGGAAGCAACTATACGGTACTTCAATGCCAAGGCACCCCTACCAACTTGAATGGTGTGATCGCTCAATGTGTTCTCACGTCTTCGCCGTCCGGCTCGCCGCTGCTCGGAATCAAACCGGCTTTTGACAACTGTAATCTCGGCTGGATTTGCAATAATCCGACGAGCTTCGCGAACAATCAGCAAATGCTCGTAATTTTGAATGATTTTGCCGACGTTGCCACTACGATGACGGCACTGGCGGTGAACTCCAACATTATCCCTGATTTTCCAAATTCTGCTTCTGCCAGTCGGACCTGCCTTTCGGGATCGGTTTCTCGTTCGGGCAATCTGTGCGCCGCCAGTGGCACTGAGTAGAAGTTGTGTATGGCTGGCCCTCCGCAAGGCGATGCCGCAACCCCTGTCTCTGGAGCCGTCTCATATGCGCGTCGCTGCCTGTTCGCTGTCGCCCATCTCACCCCGTTCAATATTCTTCGCCGTTGCTATTACGACGGTCTTGCTACTCGGCGGACCGCAGGCTGCAATGGCTGACGGTTGCAGCACGCTGGCGACGACGCTGCCAGGGTCGAACGCGCCTTTCACCAACGTCCCGGTATCGCTTACGGCTGGCGATGTTATCACGACAACGCTCACATCGAACGCCGACTTTTTCATCGAGAACCCGTCGACGAATGGAGATTTTGCAATTTACTTCACCGCGGGCACCTACAGTTTCACAGTCCCGACCACTCAACAAATCCAATTCCAATTCAGAGCCAACAATTTCACCATCAGCTGTGCTCCACCACCTCCAATTCACGATTTTGGAACCGTCAACCTTGGAAGCAGTTCGAATGCGTCTGTCACCATCTCCTTTACCGCTCCCACGACAGTGGCTTCTGTCTCCGTTGTCACGCAGGGCGCGACGGGGAAGGATTTTCAGGCGACCACTCCCGACGCAAGCTCCGGACTCTGCACTGCAACAACCTATACGAGTGGCCAGAGCTGCACGGTGGACGTGACCTTCGCGCCTCTTGCCCCGGGGGAGCGGCTCGGTGCCGCAGTGTTGCGGGATTCTTCCAACCGTATTGTCGCCTCCGGCTATGTCAGAGGCACGGGTGCAGGTGCACAACTTGGCTTTACAGCGCCAACGGTGTCCACCTTCGTCGGAACGGGAACATACTCGGCGACGAATCCTTCAGGCTCCTCGGGAACATCGGCCGGATTTATTCATCCCAAGCAAATCGCATTCGATGGCTCCGGCAATATGTACCTGGCCGATTCCCTGGCATCGATGATCTACAAGATCACGCCAGTCGGGCTGGTCTCGACTGTGCTTGGTACGTACAGGACCAGTTGCGGCACCACCACCTGCGGCTATCCCACATCGAACTCGACAACGCTGGCATCGACCTCCAGCGTCGATCTGCCAGCATCCATCGTGGTTGACGGCGCAGGGCTGCTCTGGTTCATTGACAATAGCATCGGCGGCGTCGCCACCGTCGATCTCACATCCGGCTACGTAACGGCTCAGGTGCCCGGCACCACCGGAGCCATGGGGGCACCAGCAACTTCGGGAAACATTCACACGCTGGGTGCGGCGAGCCTTGGCACCCTCATAAGTCTCGGGACAGACGGACTCGGGAATATCTACGTCGGAACCTACTACGACAGTTCAACCAGCCCCTACGGAATGATAATCAAGCTCGATTTTGCTGGAAATGTCTCGGTCTTCGCAGGAAGCACAAGCACATCGAGTGGAGCGTCCGCACCTGCCGATGGTACGCTAGCGACCAGCGCAATTGTGGGTGACCCCGGTGGAATAGGATTCGATGCTTCCGGCAACTGCTACTATTTCGATTCGGCATTCAACCAGATATTCACGATTGATACAGCCGGAAAAGTTCATCCGTTTGCCGGATCAGGCTCAGTTGCGAGCGACAACACGTCTTCTCTCCCCTATTGGCAGTCTGGAACTGCGAGCACAACATCGAGCCTCTCGGTCAATCTCGCGACCAACGTAGGAATGCTTGCTGTGGATCCCAGCGGTAATGTGTTCCTGCCTTCGGCCCCGAGCAGCTATTCCGACTCCAATTCCAGCAGCCGCGTTTTTGTGTTCACGCCATCGGGATCCGCGTACGTGCTTGCAGGAACTGGTGCCATAGGCGAGACGAACGGCCCGGCTTCATCATCTGAGCTGGCCCAGCCCACCTCGATAGCGCTTAACGGAACGGGTGATATCTACATCAGCGAGAGCTACCTGCGGCAGTCCAGCGCAACTCCAGCCGTCTACGTCGGTTCCTCCGTGCGGAAGTGGAGCATGGCTGCCTCCACGTTATCGTTCGCGTCGCAAGCGATGGGCAGCACGTCTGCCGGGCAGACCGTGACAGCAACCAACCTTGGGAATGCTGCGCTCGAGCTGACTTCCCCTTCCAGCGGAACGAATCCCAATCCAGGCTCCAGCTTCAGTCTGCTGAACAACACCGCCTCCAACACATGCGGAACCGGAACTTCCGGAGCAGTCGCTGCGGGATCGAATTGCTCTGTGATTGCCGCTTTCTCACCGAATCAGCCATCGGGATCGATCAGCGGGAACCTGGTCTATACCGGTAACCTACCGGGTGGCATGACGTCGGTGCCGATGACGGGAATAGCCGCTCCAGGTGTCGCCTCGCTCAAGCTGACAGGATTACCGACCCTTTCAACCTCCGCCACCCCCAACACCGTCACAGTCTCGGCGTACAACGCCAGTAACAGCATCTTTTCCAGCTACACCGGTACAGTGCACTTCAGTCTCTCCCCAGTCGATGTTTCGGCCGCACTCCCGTCAGATTACGCTTTCACCGCGAGTGACAGCGGATCGAAGACGTTCTCCGTCGCACTGTCTGCTCCCGGAGCGCATACTCTCACGGTCACAGACGCTCTGGACAATCTCACGGCGAGTCAAGGCACCACTGTAGCCGCTGCGGTGAACCACTTCGGATTCACGGGAGTTCCCTCGAATGCGACGGCGGGCGCGGGCTTTACCGGGACCGTGACGGCGTACTCGAGCTCGGACAACTCGACGGTGGCGACGGGCTACAGCGGTCCGGTGAAGTTTACCTCGACCGACGGGAGCGCGGTGTTGCCGGGCAGCACAACGCTGACGGCGGGAGTTTCGAGCGCGCTGACGTTCACGCTTAAGACGGCGGGATCGCAGACCATTACCGTGGCGGACTCCAGCGGCAGCCCGAGCACGTCCAGCGGCAGCATTGTTGTTTCCGCGACAACGGCAGCCAGCATCAGCGCGACCCAAGGCGCAAGCCAGAACGCGATCATCGGCGCGTCTTTCCCGACTGCGCTCCAGGTCCAGGTTACGGACGCGTACTCGAACCCGGTCGGCGGGGTGGTGGTCACGTTCACCCCTCCGGCGACAGGCCCGAGCGCTGTGCTTTCGGCTTCCACCTGCACCACTTCGACGACGGCGACCATCGGCTCCTGCTCGGTGACGGCGACCGCCAACGGGACGGCGAGCACAGCGGCCTACACGGTCATCGCTAAGCCCGCAGGCGTGACTACGGGAGCGAGTTTCTCGCTGAATAACCTCAAGTACACCCCCACCGTCTCGCTCGCCGAGCAGTCTTCCGCTCTGGTCTATGGTCAGGCGGAGTCGGTCACGGCGACCTTTGCGCCTGCCAGTGTCGCAGGCACCGCGCCCTCGACAGGTATCACCTTCTATGACAACGGCACCTTGCTCAGCGCGGCCCCCGTCAGCAGCGGCTCGGCAACCCTTTCCAATCTTCGTCCCACCGTCGGCACACACACCTACACGGCGTCCTACGCGGGCGACTCGAACTTCAACGCCTCCTCGGTAGCAACGGCTACCCCGAATGTGGTGGTCAACAAGGCCAGCGCGACGGTGACCGCGCAGACACAGAGTTTGTCGCTCAACGATGGCCAGAGCGGGGTAATCCCCGTCGTGGTCACCGGACAATACAGCGGTGCCGGCATCGCTGTTCCGAGCGCGACGGTGAGTTACACCATCCTCAATTCGGCGAGCGCTTCTGTTGCCACCGGTTCGGTAACTCTGGCGTCCGGCGCGGCGAGCGTTCCCATAACCAGCACTCTCGCTCCCGGGCCATACACGGTCAATATGACCTATGGCGGGGATGGCAATTATGCAGCGGCCACCAGCCCGGCAGTGGTCAATCTTGTAGTCAGCCAGATACAGACAACCATCAACTGGGCACAACCCGCCGCAATCCCATACGGCGCCACGCTCGCCGGCGCGCTCAACGCGACCGCCATGAACGGCACAACCGTTGTGCCGGGAACCATGACCTACACTGCAACTGCAACGGTTGGCGGCGCTTCGCCGGTAACCGGAGGAATTATTCTTCCAGCGGGGGCGTATACCCTGGCGGCAACCTTTACTCCGACCGACACCTCGATGTATAAATCGGCCACAGCCACCGTTCCCCTGGTTGTGAACAAGGCGACTGCGGGCATCTCGCTGACCACCTCGGCGAATACCGTGCTGGTCCAGAACCCGGTCACCTTCACTGCAACCGTCTCCTCCGTGGTCAGCCCGCCAACCGGTACTGTGACATTCTTCGATGGAACGTCAACAACTACCCCAATCGGTACCGCGACCCTGACTGGTAGCGTGGCGACCCTAACTACTTCAAGCCTCGCCATCGGAACTCATACGATCACCGCTGTCTACTCCGGAGACACCAACTTCGTCACTGCGTCCAGCCCTGCTTTGCTGCAAACAGTGCAGGACTTCAACCTGAGCATCTCGACCTCATCGGGTAGCTCGACCACGGCAACGGTAGTTCCCGGCGGCACGGCGAACTACACGCTGATTATCAGCCCGACAGGATCGGCGACCTTCCCGGCGAAGGTTGCGTTAACCGTGAGTGGGTTGCCTGCGGGGGCGACTTACACGCTGACCCCATCCAGCATCGCAGCCGGATCGGGCACCACCAACGTGATACTCGCCATCCAGGTGCCGGCGACGACAGCGATGCTCCACATGAGCCAGCCCTTCGGCAAAACTGTTCTTCCAATCGCGCTCGGCCTCCTGCTGCTGCCGTTCTCGCGCCGAATGCGAAAATCCGCGAAGAGGCTGGGACGGACAACCTCGTTCCTGCTGCTCCTGCTTGCAGGGACAGGAGCAGTCGCAGGCTTGACTGGTTGCGGTGTCAATACCGGCTACTTCGGCCAGCTCCAGCACAGCTACTCGGTCAGCGTCACGGGGACCTCCGGCGCGCTCGTCCACTCCACCACCGTCACACTCAACGTCCAGTAAAGGAGAAATGATGACGCGCAAAACGCTGTTTGGAAGTGCGCTCCTTGCTGGAGCACTCATGAGCGCCGCAATGATGATTGGTGCAACCGGCATTGCCGCGGCGCAAACCTCGCAATCTGCTCATTCGGAAAATCAGGGGCTGCGAATCACCTCAACTGACTTCGCACTCACCTATACGGCCGAGCGCACGAAGATAGCTCCGTCAAACTGCGGCTGCTTCTGGCTGAACGGAGGAAGCGGAGATGCTGCGGCAACCTTCTTCAAGGGCCTCGGCATCGCGGCTAACCTCACCCTGAACCACGCCTCCGACATCACCCCCGGAGTCAATCTGAGCCAGTTCATCCTCATGGCTGGTCCTCGCTACACCTACAACACATCGCGCTGGACCGACCGACGCTTCATGAAGAAGCACGACACCTACCTCTTTGGGGAGTGGCTCCTGGGCGGCGTCCACGCCTACAACAGCGTCTTCCCGACCAGCACGGGAACGACCCCGAGCGCGAGCGCCTTCTCCATGCAAGTGGGAGGTGGAGCGAATGTCGCTTTGACCAAGGGCTTCGGACTGCGCCTGCTCGAACTCGACTACGTGCGCACTACCCTGCCCAACAACGGCTCCAACTCCCAGAATGATCTTCGGATCGCTTTCGGTGTCAGCTATCGCCCAAAATTCCCGCATAAGTAGCGGCTGTGCTATAGACCCTCAGGCGATGGCGCTCCTGTTCAGGCCAGCGTCATCGGCTGCGAAACGAATAACTCGCATACTCGCAAGAATGTATGGGTAGGTCGGATCGCGCGATGGTGTCAAGGGAATTGCTGGCGTGCTCGCCTGGATCAGCGTTTGCCCGTCTCGGTCCACAGAAACGCAAGCGAGTCGGCGTAGTCGTCGATCAGTTGGTTCGTTGACACGCCTGAGCTGTGACCGCCTTTGAGGCTGTAATGCAGCAGTATCGGGCGGTCGCTGCCGCTCGACGCCTGCATCAGCGCGGCCATCTTGCGCGCGTGCAGCGGATCGACGCGCGTGTCACTGCTGCCGGTGAAAAACATGATCGATGGATAATGCGTTCCCGGATGCACGTTCTGGTAGGGCGAGTACTTGACCAGCCAGCCGAAATCCGGCGGATGCTCCGCCGAGCCGTACTCGGTCGTCCAGAACCGCCCGATCAGGAAGTTCTGGTAGCGCAGCATGTCGAGCAGCGGATAGCCGCACCAGATCGCGCCAAAGAGGTCCGGACGCTGGGTCATTGCCGCGCCCATCAGCAGGCCGCCGTTCGAGCGACCGGAGATCGCAAAGTGCTCCGGAGACGTATATTTGTTCGCGATCAGATATTCCGCTGCGGCATAGAAATCGTCAAAGACATTCTGCTTCTGCTCGAACATTCCCTGCTTGTGCCAGCTCTCGCCATACTCTCCGCCGCCCCGCAGGCTGGGCACTGCAAACCATCCCCCGAGCTGCATCCACTCTGCCCATTGCGCGTTCCACTCCGGGGTCTCGCTCAGGTTGAAGCCGCCATAGGCCGTCATCAGCAGGCGCGCGTTCCCGTCCATCTTCAGCCCCTTTTTCCCGGCAATGTACATCGGAATGCGCGTACCGTCCTTCGACGTGTAGAAGACCTGCCTGACCTCGTATTCCTTGCGTTGAAATGGAGTCTCCGGCTCGAAGAAAACCTCCTGCTGTCCTGTCTTCGTATCGAAGCGATAGATGGTCGGCGGCTGGATCATCGACTGAAAACTGTAGAAGCCGTAGCGTCCGGAGGCATCTCCAAAAAGCCCTGTCGAGGTTCCGATCCCCGCGTAGGGAATCGCTCCCACGGGTTTGCCATCGAGAGTATAGACCGCTGTCTGCGGGTTCACGTCGTGCAGGGAATGCACAAACAGCTTGTTGCCGACAATCGAGGAACCATCGATCGCGTCCTTGCCCTCGGGAACGATGGTCGCCCAGGCATCGGGCATGGCACCGGGCTTCGCTTCCAGAATGCGTCCGTTCGGAGCCTTGTAATCGGTCTGCACCAACCAGCGATCATGCGCATAGAGCGCGCGGAAACGGGAATCGATGCCCCACACCAACTGCTCAAAAGGCGCATCTGCGCGCCGCAAATCGCGATAGAGTATATCCACGCGGCGAGCCGGAACACCGCGCTCGATGGTGATGGTCAGGTAGTGTCCGTCCTCCGTCACGCGCGGCGAAATCAGGTCAAGCTGGCCCAGCGCTTCGCCATGATACTTTTCCCCAAACAGCAGCTTGTCGGGCGATGAGGAATCTCCTGGAGTTTTGCTCAACAAATGCTCGTAAACCAGCGTTCCTGTCTTCGAGTAGCGCCCATAGATCACTCGCGTATGGCTCGCGTTGAAACTGACATTGAAATACCGCGCCGTAGGCAGCTTGTCGTCGAGGCTTCTGCGTTTCGTAACATCATAAAAGTGAATCTCCGCTTCATCCGCGCCGCCTTGCCGTACACCATAGATCAACAGCTTGCCGTCGCGCGAAACCCCCACCAGGTTCACTGACGTATTGGGGTCTGTGCTCAGCCGGGAGGGATCGATGAGCCTGGATTGTTTTGGCAGCATATTCGGCGGTGGCCAGCCATGCTGCACACAGATCGATGCCTGTTGTTCTCCAGGTTCGCGCCGCGAGAAAAAATACTCGTCGCCACGCTGGATCGGTAAGCTCCAGGTGGAGATATTCAGCAGTCCGTCAAGGTCATGCGCAATCTGTGGCCGAATCCGAGCCTGCGCAAGATAGAGATCGGTGTACTCCATCTGCCTGGCGAGATAAGCCTTCGTCTCTGCACTTGCAGCGTCTTCAAGCCAGCGATAGTCGTCCTCAATCTGCGTACCAAAATAGTTGTCGGTAACCGGATGCTTCGCTGTGACCGGCGGCGCGGGCATCGTGATTTCATCGCCCCCGTGAATGGGGCCAGAACTACTGGGGCCCGAAGCGCTTTGACCAAAGACCACAAGAGGAAGGCTCATCAACAATACACAAGTAAGGCGCATGGGAATCTCCGCTGCCCTCACAATACAACACCGAGCTGTGGTCTGAGCGAAAGTCAGACTACTCGTAGCGAAGCGCTTCGATAGGATCAAGGTTGGCGGCCTTCCACGCCGGATAAATTCCAAACACCAGCCCTATCGCACAGGCCACTCCAAGGCCAACCCCAACCCACACTGCAGAGACCGTCGCGGGCAGACCAATCGGCAGGAAGTAGACGATGTAGGTAATCACCGTCCCCACCACAACTCCGATCACTCCGCCGATCGCGCAGAGGGTAATTGCTTCCGTTGTGAACTGCGTCAGGATCGTTCGTTTGGTTGCTCCCAGTGCCTTGCGGATGCCGATCTCGCGCGTCCGCTCCGTTACCGAAACCAGCATGATGTTCATCACGCCCACGCCGCCAACCATCAGGCCAACGCTCGAAACCGCAAGCATGAACAGGAACAGTCCGCTTGAAAGCTGTCCCCAAAGCCGGGCCAGCGAGTCAGGTCCGAATATCTCGAAGTTATCCTCTGCATCCACCCGTACCTTACGCCGTACGCGCAATAACTCCCGTAACTCTTCGTGGACTAACTCCTTGTTCTTTGGGTCGTCATACTTCGCGCTGATCCAGACGTCTTTCACCTCCGGATGAATGTTGTTGAACGTGCCCAGCGGGAAATACACGATATTGTCCTGCGGATTGCGTCCCCCACCGAACGGCTGCTTGCGCTTGTCCGCGACTCCGATCACCGTATACAGACTCGTCTCGACATTCACTTCCTTGCCGACTGCCGTATCTCCGTGAAACAGATCCTGCCAGGTATCGTAGCCCAGCAGCACGACCTTGGCATGGCGCTTGTCTTCGTCGTCATCAAACCATCGTCCCTCGACCAGTGGAATATCGTCGGTGTCCGCGATCTGTGCGGTGCTTCCCTGCAGGATCGCTCCCGAGGCTTTCTGGCCCTGATATTTCACCGATACATCGCCCACCCGGAAATTGCTTTTGGTATATTGCTTCGCCGCGTCGGCCGCCACCACATGCGGCAGCGACCGCATTGCAAGCGCGTCTTCCAGCGTCATCTTCTTCCGTGTAAGCTGTTCCGTCGTGGGCTGAACGCCGATCACCGGCATGTGAAATACCCAGAAGACGTTGTTGCCCAGCGAACTGACAAAGTCGCTGACGCGATTATTCAGTCCATTGATGATCGACGAGATCGCGATCACCGAAGTGACGCCGATCACGATGCCCAGAATCGTCAGCCCGCTTCGCAGCTTGTTGGCGCGCAGCGTTTCGAGCGCCATTCGCACCGATTCCCGAGTTTGTCCTTGCGCCATAAATCCAGGCTCCTCAGCGGCGGTTACATCTCCGACCGTAATGCGACAATCGGATCCAATTTCGCGGCCTTGCTGGCCGGGTAAACCCCAAAAAAGATACCCGTTCCAGTAGCCATGAACAGGCCCAGCAGAATCGAAAAAATCGATAGCGAAACTGAAATGCCGAAGATCAATGTAATCGCTTCCGCAGCCCCCACGCCGAGCAGAATGCCAATCACCCCGCCCAGCGTCGCCATCAACGCGGACTCGATCAGAAACTGAAGCAGGACATCGCGCTGCTTCGCACCCAGCGCCTTCCGAACGCCGATCTCGCGCGTCCGCTCCGTAACTGAAACCAGCATGATGTTCATGATTACGACACCGCCGACCACCAGCGAAATCGACGCCAGTCCCAGTACGATGAAGGCGAAAAGCTGGCTGATCTGTTTCCATATCTGCAGAAACGTATCGTTGGTCTCGAGCTGAAAGCTGTCCTCTGCGCCAGGCGCGTCATGACGGCGCGTACGCATCAGCACTCGAACCTGATCCTCGGCGCGCGTCATCACCTCGGAGCCTCCGTCCACACGGCAATAGACGACCAGCGTCGTGCTGCTTCCGTAGGTCTGCTGATATGTGCTAAGCGGAATCGCCACCCAGTTGTCCTGCGACTGGCCGAGGGTCTTGCCCTGGCGCTCGCCCACTCCGACGATCGTATAGGGCACACCATCCACGCGCAGTTCCTTGCCGATAGGGTCGCCGTCGCCCAGGATGTTGTCCACAATGTCATAGCCGATCACGGCGTTGTGCGTTGCGTGGTCCATGTCGGCATCGGTAAGCGCGCGGCCCTCGGCGATGTTCAGATTGTTCAGCGAAAACATGGTCGGCGTATAGCCGCGTACATTCGTATTCGTGCTGGATTTGCCGTTGTGGACGACGTTGGTATTGCGGTCGTCCTCCGTACCGACCTCCTTGCACAGTGTGCAGGCATTCCTGACGGCCAGGTAGTCCTCGTAGCGGATGATCTTGCGCTTCTGAAATTTGAAGTATTCATCGGCGTTGAAGATCACGCTCGAAGACCGCGCGACGGTGAAGACATCCGCACCGTAGCCGGACAATTTCGTTCCAAAATAATCGTTCGCCGTATTCGTCAGAGTGATCACCATGATCACCGAGGCAACCCCCATCACCACGCCGATCAGCGTGAGAATAGAGCGCATCTTGTTGGCCCACAACGACTGCAGGGCCAGCTTTACCGCCTCGCGAAATTGCATCCGATCATCCCCGGTCGAAATTGCGGTTGATTCAGCTTAATCCTACGCCACAAGCGCCTGATGGCAACAGTCCGGAAATCACCGGCGCAGAGGAAAAGCTGGCTGCTCATGATTACGCAGAAGGCCGGTTTCCGGTTCCCGGCGAGAGATTTGCCAATCCCGGACTGGCCTATCTTGAATCCCGTTCCAGCCGGATTCTGTCGCTTACCCGGTGGAAGAGTTTTCATCGCCCCGAGCTGCCAAAGCCTTTTTCCGCCCGGTCCGATTCGCCAAGGCTCTCCACCGCTTCCACCCGACCAGTCAGTACCGGAACCGGTATCATCTGAGCGATCTTGTCGCCCGCCTTCAGGTCGATGGGCTGGCTGCTCAGATTGGTGAGCAGAATCTGAATCTCTCCGCGATAGCCCGCGTCGATCACGCCTCCGGTTACGGCGATGCCGCGCGCGGCCATTGAAGAGCGGTCGCGCACCAGCAGGCCCAGCGCCCTGCCGGTGTGAGGGTCGAGCGCCTCGACCGCGATGCCAGTACGGACGCGCGTTGCCGTGAACGGCTCCAGATGCGCCGCTTCAAGCGCAAACACGTCATATCCCAGGTCTTCGCCGGGATGGGCCACCTCGGGCAATCGTGCGCCCTCCGCCAACAGCTTCACTCGCAACATGGACTTAGTGTACGACGCAACAGCGACCCAGACGCAGGTCGGCGCCGCCAGGGTTTCCCCCGGCAGCGCCGTCTACTTCAGCAAGCGAGCCGGTAAGCCGAATTCTGTCGTGTGCGGTCATTCCTCTAGGCGCCGCGTTGCCGCGGACGCTCATCAGCAACCTACCCGGAGGTTTCGGCAATAGCTGGAACCGCCTGTCGCGCATCGGACCGATACGCCGCGCCGCCCGGCTCCACGGGCTGTTGGCGCGTCCCTCCCTATTTGGTCTTGCTCCGTGTGGGGTTTACCGTGCCCCCGACTTTACAGCCGGAGCGGTGCGCTCTTACCGCACCTTTTCACCCTTACCCCGGCGCGTCTGGAGCTTGCTCCAAGCGGGTGGTCGCTCCAGGCCCGAAGGCACAAAAGCGAGTCACCGAGGCGGTTTCTTTTCTGTGGCACTGGCCGTCCGTGAGCCTTAACGCTCACGTCCCGGACGTTATCCGGCACACTGCCCTGCGGAGTTCGGACTTTCCTCCCCCGAGCGCACCCGGCCCGCCTTGCGACGAACCAGAGCCTCGGCAGCGACCGCATGGCTTGCCTGCTGCTTCTATTCTATCGCGTCCAGACCTTGCATAGGGCTACTCTGCGGATTCCCCCACGGAAGGACAGCATCGCCCGCTGTCCACTACTTCTCCAGCATCTGCATATCCAGCGGCTTTTCCAGCACAAAATCCATCCGCTCGATCGCCTCCAGCGCTCGCCGCAGCGAAGAGGCGCGGCAAGGCTCCACCGTCACCACAAACGGCAGCCCCTCCGGCGAAAACCCCGGCTTCTGCAGAATCGCGTTGATGTTGATCGACTCCGCGGCCAGCGCTCCGGCAATCGCCGCCACAATTCCCGGACGATCTCGCACGCGGAAACGAATGTAGTGCGGCACGTCCAACTCGGTCCCGATGGTTGTCTCACGCGACTGCGTTGTAATACGCCGCGACCCGTGCGCCAGATTCACCAGGTCGCTCACCACCGCAACCGCTGTCGGATCGCCGCCCGCGCCGTGGCCTGAAAACACCACCTCGCCGCCGTAGCTGCCCGTCGTCATCACCATGTTTTCCGTCCCCGTGGACCACGCGAGCGGCGACCGCCGCGGCACCAGCATCGGCCCAACCGTCGCCGCCAGATGGTCGCCCACCCGCTCGGCCCGCGCAATCTGTCGGATGGTGCAGTCCAGATCCGCAGCGTAAGCGAAATCAACTGCGGAGACCGCCGTGATCGGACGCGCTTCAATCGCCTCCGGAGCAACCGTTGCCCGCATGGCCAGACGCATCAGTATCGCCAGCTTCGCCCGCGCGTCAT
>JAJZFR010000345.1 GCA_021805265.1 Acidobacteriota bacterium
ATCCCAACAACCCGAATGGAACCATTGCCAACAATGGCTACGTCATCGCCCGGAACAGCCACGACACCACGCTGACCGGGCGGCAGTGGGGCATGGCGCCGCGCGTCGGCTTCGCCTACTCCCCGCCAGCGCTCAATAACAAGCTCGTGATTCGCGGCGGATTTGGCATCTACTACGACCGCGGAGAACTCTCGGCATATTTTTCGCCGGGCTATGCCGCGGGCGAGGTTCTTGGCGGACCCTTCGGCGTCAACCAGGCTCCCCCCTTCGTCAACACCCAGTTCTGCCCGCTCGCCAACATCACCGAGTACTACAACGGCTACATTCCCACCTGCGATCCCAACGTCGCCAACCTCGCCTATCCATGGGGCAAGACGCTCGGGCCTGCGCCATCCGGCAACGCCAGCGACATCAACCAGTTCCTGCCCAACGCCTATCAGGTGATGAACGGCGCGATCCCCTTTTCGATGGGTGTCTACGACCGCAAGAACACCCTGCCCTACTCGATGGATTACACCCTCGACGTGCAGTGGCAGCCGCGCCGCGATCTGGCGATTGAAATCGGATACGTCGGCAACCTGGATCGTCACGAGGTCATTCCGCTGCCCTTCAATCAGCCCAATATCGCCACGCCGTCGAACCCCATTCGCGGCCAGAACTACACCTACGGCTACACCGTCGTGACCCCCAACTTCACGCCGCTCAACCTGCCCGACGGTACCCCGTTCCTGAGCACCTACGAGGGCGGCAACAACGATCTCCGCGTACCCTACATGGGCTACTCCGCCGAGGCGGAAGATTACAAAACCGTAGGCATCGGAGCCTATAACGCGCTCCAGGTCCACGTCGATAAACGCATGTCCCACGGCTTTGAAACCAGCATCTCCTACACCTTCTCTCACGCCACCGACGAACAAAGCGCGCTGGGGCTGTTCTACAACGGCAACAATCCCAACAACGTCCGAAGCGGTTACGGACTCGCGGATTTTGATCGCAAGCACGTGCTCAACTTCTCCTACGCCTACAACCTTCCCAACTTCTACACCGGGGATACCTTCAAGGGAAAATTCACCAACGGCTGGAGCCTCACCGGCATCACCGTCCTGCAGAGTGGACAGCCTTTCAGCGTGGTGGATTACTCCGGCGCCGTCGGCAGCATCTTCTACAGCGTCTTCGACGGCATCACCAACCCCATCGTTCCCCTAGCACCGGGATGCTCCGCAAAGTCGGCAACCACCGGCGCATCGGGGGCCTTTGGCAATCCTGCGCTCAAGGCAAGCTGCTTCACCGTTCCCTTGCTCAATCCCGGCGACCTCGGCGGCGCAATCCCCGCCGGCGACGTCTATGAGACCAACTTCCTCGCCAGCGGGCAGCGCAACATCTTCCGCCAGGCGCCCCAGCGAGCCGCCGATATTTCTCTCGCCAAGCTGACCTCGTTCGGCGACCACGGCGCGCTTCGCTACACCTTCGATGTCTTCAACGTCAGCAATACCACCAGCTTCGACGTGACCGGAGACAACGTCACTCAGAACGCCTTCTACAACAATTTTCCGGTTGCCGGAACGCCCGCGCTGCCAACCAATAACTGCACCTCCAACCCTACCGGACAGAACAATGGCTTCTATACCTGTCCCGCCGGGCTGGGCATCACACTTCACACCATCGGCAGCCCGAGACAGATTCAGATGTCCCTCCACTACGACTTCTGATCGCACTCGAAACACAACCTGTGAGCAACCAGAAACCGGGGGCAAATTCCAGCGATGGAATTTGCCCCCGGTTGATGTCTCGTCGAAAAGTTTTCAGGATGAAAGCGTAACCGACAACGATGTGATGGGCGCGGCATGAAAGGCTGTCGCCAGTTCTTCAGAACTGGCAAAGCGATACCCGGTCACGCGACGAGCGGGAAAATCGAAGCGCAACTCTTCCTCTCGAAAAGGCCACGGGCGCAGGCGAAAATGGCGCTCCGCAAGCGGCTCGACGGCAACTTCCGCTTCGTCGCCGTCCACCAGCGGAAGCGGATGCAAAAGATGAGCGGGTTCGGCGAAGGCAACACAGGTCAGCAGGGAGAGATTGTCGCAGGCCTGAAGCAGACGGAAGTTCTCGCGAATTGCGTCTTCCGATTTTTCGTCCGGCGTAAGCGCTTCGTCCCCGTCGATCAACGCCTTCAATTCCATTTGATACTCTCGCTGATCGCCCAAAAAACGATCCAGCAGCGGCAACTGAGCGGGCTGAATCGTGGAGCGGTCGGCATGGTCCGTCAACAGGCTGTGCGTGTGCATCGCGATCAACTGGCCCGCGTAAGGATCGCGTTCCGCCACGATGCGCACGGCTCTCGCGCGAACGGCGAGATACTCCTCCAAAGCAATCTCTTCAAAGGCCGAGTACTTGCCCACCAGCTCGACGGAAAACGCCGAGGGTTTGCCCTCGCGGGTTATCGTCGGCGAGGCATCGCGAAGCGCCCAGCCATCATCGTGCGATGCGATGCCGTGCAGCACATGCGCGCGCGGTTCCGGCCTGCGAAAAGTCTCGTTGCCCCAGGCCGTGGCAAAGGCTCCCGCAAGACGCGCGTGATCCGGATGCGTAATCAGCCACCATCCATCGTCGGTTCGCATTCGAAGCATGCCTTGATACCTCCGGGAAATTTTATTGGTTTGCGGTCACTCGCCGCCTTCTGTGCGATTCGATGCATGCCAGTGGTGCAGAAAATACCATTCGAAAAACATGCCGATAAAGAAAAACAGAAAACCCAGAATCGTCGCCGCCAGCACCAGCGCGAAGAGATAGTCGGTCTCCAGTTGCGCATTGGCATAGGTAATCGCATAGCCCAGTCCGCCTTCGCCCACCCGGCTCGACCCGGCGAAAAGTTCGCCCACAATCGCTCCGATCACTGCAATCCCGGACGAGATGCGGATGCCGACAAACAGATTCGGCATCGCATGTGGCAGCCGAAGTTTGAAAAGAATCTGCGCCCGCGAAGCCTTGTGCATGAGAAAAAGATGGATCAGGTTTTCGTCCACGCTGATCAGGCCCTGCGTTGTGTTGGCGATGATCGGTGCCAGGCAGATGAGGAACGCGATGAAGCCGACCGACGCAACCCCCGCACCCACCCACATGATAATCAGCGGAGCGATGGCGACAATCGGGACCGTCTGAAGCAGGATGGTATAGGGATACAGGAGGCGACGCAGCCAGCGCCACTGGGCAAAAATCAGCGAGATGAAAATGCCCACCAGGATGCTCGAGATCAGCCCCATCGCAGCGGCCTCCGCGGTCAACAGGAACGACGACGCAAGGGAAGGGAAGCGGCGCAGAAACGCCAGACCGACGGCATACGGCCCCGGCAGAATGTACAGCGGTACGTGTAGAAAGACAACAAGAAGCTGCCACAGCGCCAGAAGCCCAAGCAGGACCAGAAGGCTGTTGAATGCGAAGAAGAGATGGCGCTTCATCGCTGTTCTCCCGTCGTCGCATCGGGAAGCGCGGCCTGCACTCCACGCAGCAATCGCGAAACCGTCGCCACCTGCGATTCAAACTCCGCGCCGAATCGAGTCTCCGCTTCCCGCGGCCAGGGAAGTTCCACGTTGTGAACATGTGCCACCCTGCCCGGATGCGCGGCCAGGATTACAATCCGCGTGGAAAGAAATACCGCTTCGGCAACCGAGTGAGTCACGAACAATACCGTCCACATTTGTTCCAGATAGAGCCGCAGCAGCTCGTCGTTCAAGTGATCGCGATTCATCTCATCGAGCGCGGCAAATGGCTCATCCATCAGCAGAATGCGCGGTCGGCTCACCAGCGCGCGCGCAATCGAAACGCGCATCTTCATCCCGCCCGAAAGCTGCCGCGGATACTGCTCGGCAACATGCGAAAGGCCAACCAGTTTCAGCATGTTTCGCACACGATCTTCGCGCAGCGGTCGCGCCGCGTGTTCCAGTTCCAGCCCCAGCCCGACATTCCGCGCCACCGTGCGCCACGGCAGCAGCGTCGCATCCTGAAAGATGAAACTCATCATCTCGCGGGCATTCGTTGGCGTCATTCCGTTGATCGAAACCACACCAGCAGTCGGTGCCGTCAGCCC
>JAJZFR010000351.1 GCA_021805265.1 Acidobacteriota bacterium
GTACCCTATGTTTCCGTGCTGCTCTGCGCACTGGCCTGGGCGCTTGCGCTCAACCTCAAGTTCGAGCGGCTCATCTCGATCGACCTGATTCTCTACGGTGCCAGCCTGGTGCTCGAGTTCGTGGCCCTGGTCGTGTTGCGCCTGCGCGAACCAAACCTCGAACGACCGTTCAAGGCGGGCAACCTGGCCATGGCCTGCGCCCTCGGCATCGGCCCCACGGCACTCATCGGCTACGCGCTCTACGCCTCGCGAGACGAACAACTCGGTCACTTCTCCGCGCTGGTGTTTGCTTCTGTTGTTGCGCTCATCGGCCCGGTGCTCTACTGGCTCACTACCCGCTGGAACCAGCGCGGAGTGGCCATCGCCGCCGGCGACTGAGTCCGCTCGATCTCAAGAGAAGTTCACTTCGATGCGGCTGGCGCCGTCCCTGGCTGGCCGATCAGCTTGCTGTGAATCGAGGCGTCGGTCTCGGGAATTGTTCCGTCGTTGGCGCGTACCTCGGTCGGCGTGCCCTGCAGCAGGATGCGGATGGTTCCCTTGGCGCGCCCGGCGAGCACGATGCGCTGAGTCACCGTTGCCACCTCGCTGATTACCTGCACCGGAACCTCGGCACCCGCGTAGCCGTTGTTCGACAGATTCACGGCCACCAGGTAGCTTCCCGCCATCGCGGTCTGTGTCGAGTAGACGCTTTCAATCGCCAGATCCGGAAGCCCGCGATCCTGGTACACCCAGTCCTTGAAAAACCATTGCAGGTTGTGGCGCTGGCCAGCCTGTTCGATCAAATGCTCGAAGTATTCGGGCGTTGTATCCGCCTTGGGGTCGTAGGCGCGAAAGGCTGCGGAAAGCGTCTCATCCGTCACCAGATCGCGCAACATCCAGAAGACATACGCCGCCTTGGTGCGGTAGTAGACCGGCGAGATTGCGGTGATCAGCGGCTCACCATCGCTTTCGCCGGGACTGGCAGGCTCGGCCAGCGCCAGGGCGTTGCGCGCGTTGCCGAGCATGGTCAAAGCCGCATCACGGCCCTGCCGTTTCTCCATCCAGACGGTGCCCATGAAGTGGGCCACGCCCTCACTCAGCCACGCTCGCCGGGATAGCACCCAGGCATGGGTGAGCGCGTGGGCCATCACGTTGTTCAATACCTCGGGGGTCGCTGCGCGCACCGGCGTGGCCAACATCGCGCCCGTTTCGAAGGGAATGTCGTTGCTCTCCGGCAGCTCCAGAATCGTCAACTGCGAACGCGGCGTTTGTCCCAGCCAGCTTTGCAGGAACGGCATCACCGCACCCGCCGCCTCGGACCACGCCGCTACATTGCCCGCTGACTCCGGCAGCGCCCACAACATCGTGTTCGGCAACGGGTGCGCGGTCCGCGACGCAACAAAAAGACTGATCGTCTCGAAACCCAGGGTCGCGCTCTCCACGTGCCCAACGGCTACCGCTGGCACACTCGGGTCTGCCGACTGCGTTGCCACCAGCGTAACTGGTTGTCCGTTTACAATCGCGATGGTTGGAGCCAGTCCGGAACCGATCTCGGATGCTGTTGTCTCGACCGTCAGTGTCAGCCGCAAATGTGCGCCCGCCAGATCCAGCTTATGCCTGCCAATCTCATCAAACACCCGCGCGCCATCGCCCAGGATCGCGGGCGTCGAGGTCACCGGATACCACACCACATTGCCAAATCCGCGCAGACCGGTAAACCCGCTCGCGATTCGATCCCAGTCCGAGGCATTCGCCACGTCGCTCGGTGTCCCAATCGCCAGCAGCCGCCGCGCCGAGAGTTCGACGGTCCCTGAGTAGGTCACGTCCAACAGCAGGCTTGCGCCAGCGGCCAGCGGGTGATCGAGCGTCACCGTTGCCTCGTTCAATTGTCCCGAATGATCCGTGTCCGAATTCAACACCGCCTGAGTGAACGGCGCGTCGTGCCCCTCGACGAGAACCCTCTGCCAGCTCAGCGTGGACGAGAGTTGCAGTGGAAGATGCTTCAGCGGAGCCTTGCCGTCATTGCGCACCGTGACCTGTGCGCGGACCGCCAGGTGATGTTGGGTGGGTCGAAGCCTCACATCCAAATCGAAGCTCGTGTATGAGAGGGAGGACCGCTCCGCATCGGTTGCCGTAACCGCGGCCTGGGTAGAGGATTCCTTCGCAGGCTGCAAGCCCGTCAGTTCAGTATTCCCGTCCCTTGCGCCGCTGCCGCCGTTGACGATCTGTCCCTCGTCGTTGATCGAGCGCGAAAAAATCACTTTGCCTTTTTTGGCCTGCTTCTGTGAGGTCTCGACATTCGACTGGGAGGGCGGCGCTGACGGGCTGGTCATGGTCTGGGCAGGCAGCGCGGAAGCCGACATAACGGATGCCAGGGCAAGCCATCCGCAACTCCGCTTCATCGCACCCCGCCAGCCCGCAATCATGATCCAAGCCCCTTCTGTTTTTTGGGTTTGGGGGCAACGCCGCTCGATGCTGCTGCCGTGTCGTTGCTGGTGCGCCGCGGACCGCCGCGCCGCTGCCTTGCCGCTTCAAACAGCACCACAGCGCCCGCCGCCGCAACGTTCAGCGAACTCACTCCGCCCGCCATTGGGATGCGCAGCAGATGATCGCAGGTTCGCTTGACCAGATCATGCAGGCCTACCCCTTCGCTGCCCATTACCAGCGCGCAGTCGCCAGTGAAATCGAACTGGTCATAGTCGGTCGTTCCGCGCTCGTCCAGGCCAATCACCCACACATTCCGCCGCTTCAGCTCTTCGAGCGAACGCACCAGGTTCACCACCCGCGCAATCCGCAGGTGCTCCTGAGCGCCCGCTGCTGCCTTGGCCGCCACCGCGCTCAATGGCGCTGCGCGACGCTCCGTCATCACCACCGCGTCCACACCCGCTCCATCCGCCGAACGAAGCAGCGCGCCCAGATTCTGCGGGTCTTCCACGCCATCGAGAGCCAGCACCAGCCGCGCCGCATTCGTTGGCTCGAGCACGTCTTCGATGGTCAAAAACTCCTGCGCCCGCACCAGCGCAACCACTCCCTGATGCGCTGGCGTCCGCGCCATATCTGTCAGCGTCTCGCGCGGCTCCGTCCGGACGCGAATCTTCAGCGTCTTGCACAGCCCCACAATCGACTCCAGCCGATCATCCCGCCGCTCGCGGGCCACCAGAACATGATCGAACCGCCGCCGTCCCGCCTTCAACGCCTCTTCCACCGGGTGCAATCCATACAAAATCTGCATATACCTAGTGTAGATGCTCTTCGCGTGGGATGCTCGCCCGCACCCGTCAGTAGCGCAGCCCAAACCCGAACGCATAGAGCGGATGCGCTGTATCGTGCGGCACGTCGCCCTTCTGCGCTGAAACCTCGGCCATCGACGACGGCAGCTCGAAGGGCAGCCTGCCCATCGGCTTCGCCCGTCCCGTCAACACATTCATCAGCGCCCGATCACTCACTCCAAAGTTGCCCACTATGGCCGCTGCCTGGTCGGTCACATTGGTCAGAATGGCGGGGCGATCAAGATATATGGTCACAATCGTCGGCACTGATTTTGCCGCCTTCACAATCGCCTGGTATTCAGGGTTGTCCGGCTTGAAATCCAGGTCTCCCTCATGTTGTCGGGAACCCATCGCATAGCCCGGATGCAGCGTCTGGTACGGCGCCTCGACGCGCAGAATCGCCAACTGAGCTTGTTCCGGCGTCGCAACCACCTCGAACCCGTAGCTTGCGGCAATCTTCGCGTCGATATTCTTCAGGTACACGCGAATCTTTGTGTCCCGAATCGGCAACACATGCTTAGCGTTCTTCAGCAACACCAGCGAGTGCTCCTGCGCTGCCATCGCCTTGGCCTGAAACGCTGCGCTGCCCACGATCACCTTCGCCGCTGCCGGGTCCACGTAGGCATTCTCGAACAATCCCTGCTCGAACTTCTCGGTCAGAATGCGCTGCACCGAGGCGTCAATCCGCGCCTCCGTCACCCGGCCTGACTTCACCGCGTCCACCACGTACTGGGCTTCTTCGGTGCCGCCAAACTGGTCCACTCCTGCGTGGATCGCCTTGGCAAAGCGCTCCGTCTTGGTCAGGTCCGCCAC
>JAJZFR010000304.1 GCA_021805265.1 Acidobacteriota bacterium
GTAGCGATACTTCAGACGCACTTCCTCATTGGCAATCGCCTCTTCCGCAGGCGAAAACGGAGCCAGCTTTGCGTCGTTCAAAACCAGAATTTCGCTGGCTACAATCTCGACCTCGCCGGTAGCCATCTTCGGGTTGATCGCCTCCGCGCTGCGCAGCCGCGCCTTGCCAATCGCCGCGACCACATACTCCGGGCGAATCGCCTCGCCCCTGGCGTGGCCCGCCGGCGTCAGGTCGCGATCAAGCACCACCTGCACGATGCCGCTGCGGTCGCGCAGATCGAGAAAGATCAGATTCCCGTGATCGCGCCGGCGATTCACCCAACCCATCACCACCACCGGCTCGCCAGCCTGCGCCGCGCGCAGCTCGCCACACAGATGGGTTCGTTCCAGACTTCCCTGAAAATCCAGCACTCTGTCTTCCTTTATTTTGTCTCCGCCCGCGCAGCCAGCAGCGAGTTCGCCAGCTCCGCGCGCGGCACTTTGGTTTGAACTGCCGTAGCAAAGTCCTTGACTGTGAGCATACCGGAAGCCGCTTCGTCCTCGCCCAGCAGCACAATCGCCCGCGCCGCCTTGTCCGCCGCCTCGAAGGACTTCTTCACGCGAAACGCGCCGTCGCCCAGCTCGACCCGCAGCCCAGCCCGACGCAGCTCCCGCGCAAGGGCCAGCGCAGCGGCATTCTGCCGCTCGCCCACCGGAGCCACGTACACATCGGCTAGCTCGGCCCGTGCAGCCTGCTGCGCCTCGAGTTGCGCGGCCAGGGTCAACACCAGCCGGTCTTCCCCCATGGCAAATCCAATCCCCGGAGCCTTCGGACCGCCAATCGCCTCGCTCAGCCCGTCGTAGCGCCCACCGCCGAGCAGCGCATTCTGCGCGCCCAGTCCGCCGTGGGTAAACTCGAAGGTCGTTCGCGTGTAATAGTCCAACCCCCGCACCAGCCGATGATCGAGCGTATACCCGACCCCCGCCGCGTCCAGCGCCGCGCGCACCGCAGCAAAATGTTCCCGGCTCGCCGCGTCCAGCGAGTCACCGATCCGCGGCAGCCCGTCGATGATCGGCTGGTCCTCGGGAACCTTGCAGTCCAGCACGCGCAGCGGATTCGTCTCCGCCCGCCGCTGACAATCCGCGCACATCCCGCCCACCACCGGCCCCAGGGCTGCCTTCAGCTTCGCCAGATATACTGGCCGGTCCGCCGCCGAGCCAACCGAATTCAGCTTCAGCGTCCAGCCCTCGATGCCCAGCTCGTCGAGCAGCGTCGCCAGCATCTCCAGCACCTCGGCATCGCGCAGCGCAGACTCGGCCCCGGCATGCGCCGGCCCAATCACCTCCGCGCCAATCTGCGAAAACTGCCTGTACCGGCCCTTCTGCGGCCGCTCCCGGCGAAACTGCGGGCCAATGTAAAACAGCTTCTGCAACTGCCCCGTTTCGCCCAGCTTGTGCTCGATATACGCCCGCACCACCCCCGCTGTATTCTCCGGCCTCAGCGTCAGGCTCTGCGTCTTTTCCGACTGCGCCCGCGCTCGATCCTCCCAGGTGTACATCTCCTTTGACACAATATCCGTCTCTTCGCCCACCCCGCGCGCAAACAGCGCCGTGTCTTCAAAAATCGGCGTCCGGATCTCGCCAAAGTTATACCGCCCGAACACGCTCCGCGCCACCGCCTCGATGCGGTTCCACAACGCGGTTTCGGGCGGCATCAGGTCCCGCGTGCCGCGTACTGCCTTCAATGGATTCATCGGATTCATCGCCTCTCCAGTCTAAATCGTCCTCCGCCGGCTCGCTTCCACCGCCGCCCGCCCATCCCTTGCTTTCTTCCGCTCGACGATGCAGTCTGATAGAGGGGAGCGGATCAGGCGATCTCTCATTCCTCGGAGGCAGATTGTTTTCGCGCGGCAGACTCATCCCCGGCTTGTTCCTCTCGCTCGTCGCTCTCTCACTGCCCCCTCTGGCCGGTGCTCAAACCCTGCTTCAGCGCCCGGCCCACCCGACTCCTGCCGTGCAACAACCTGACCAAAAGGTTGCCCCCGAACCACCGCCGCAACTCGCCGCCGGAACCTACATGAATGTCGCGGCGACTCGCGCCTTCCCCATGAAAACAGGCGCGCTCGTCGAAGCCCGCCTGCTCCACCCGCTCTACGTCAACAACGCGCTCACTCTGCCCACCGGAACCCTACTCGATGGCCACGTTCAAAAGCTGGTCCCCGACCGCTCAGGCCGCATCTGGGCGCGCCTGAACGGAGACTTCACCCCGCTACGCCTGGCCGTGGTCCGCTTTGACTCGATCACCGCCCTCCAGGGACCGGTCGCCATCTCCACCACCCTGGCCACCAACGCTCTGCCCATGATCCAGCTTCAGGCCAGCGCTGCCAAACGCCGCTCGCTCGTCGGGCGCGCATGGGCGGCGGCCAAACAGCGCGCTCACGATACCGTCCAGTTCTTTACCGCACCCGGCTTCGGTGGTCGCGCGAAAACCATGCTCTACAGCCAGTTGCCCTACCACCCCCAGAGCATCCCCCCCAACACCGCCTGGAGCTTTCAACTCAACCAGCCGCTGCTGCTCGCAACCCTTGGCGCGGTGAACCCCTCCCCGCTGCCAACCACCCGCAAACCGGCAACGAAACCCAAAAAACAGAAACAAAAAAATAGCGCGCAAAATCCAACCGACGCGACTTCCAGCAACACTCCGCCGGAGACGCGCTGGATGATTCACGCTGTCCTAACCACACCGCTCAACTCGAAAACAGCAAAAGTCGGCGACCCGGTCGAGGCTCTCGTCGTCGAGCCTGTCCTTGACCAGAACCATGCCATTGCCATTCCCCAGGGAGCAATGCTCGTCGGAAAAGTCGCCAACAGCAAGCCCGCACGCTCGTTCGGGCGCAGCGGAAAACTCCGTTTCAACTTCCAACAGGTTCGCTTTCCGGAAAAGCCGCCCGAGGCAGTCCGCGGAGCACTGGCGGGAGCTCTCGCCCCGGATGGCATGAGCCTCGACGCCGAAGGCAACCTCACGGACAAGCACAAAGGCAGCGTCCTCGTCCCGCTAGCCCTCGGCCTGCTCGCTGGCCACGCGCTCGACACCGATGGCAACATGACCGCCCAGACCGGCGTCGCCTCGAACGGCTTCGGCCTGGCTGGTCGGGTCGCTGGCCTCACCGCCGGGTCTCGTTCGCTCGCGGCGGGCATCGGCTTCTACGCCGTTGGACTCACCATCACCCAGACCTGGCTTCGCCCTGGCCACCAGATCGTCTTCCCCGAGGGCTCGCGCATCCAGATCGATACCGCGCCGCTCACTTCGCCTGTTCTGAAGCCGCTCACTCCGCCGTAATCGCGGCGCGAACAGCAGCCACCGTCCGCTCGCGATACCCCTGCCAGGTCAGTTCCCGCGCCCGTTCGAGCGCCTGGTCGCTCATCCGCTTCAGCAGCTCGCGATCCTCGTGCAACGCGGTCAACCGCGCTGCAATCGCGTCCGCATCCCGGATCGGCACCAGGAAGCTGTCCACCCCATCCCGCAGAATCTCCGACCCGCCCGAGTTGCGCGTCGTAATCACCGGAAGCCCCTGCGAAATCGCTTCGCCATTCACCAGCGCCAGCCCTTCAAACAGCGACGGAAACACAAACACGTCGTGCGCCCGCATCTCGGCGAGAATCCTCTCATGGGGCAGAGATTCGATCCAGCGAAAACGCTCGCAGCAGCGATCCAGCGCCTCTGACGCGCCAGCCTTGCGGCCAATTACCGTCAGCGTAATCGCCTTGCCCAGCTTCTCCGCTGCTTCAAACAGATACGCAATCCCTTTGCGCTGCGTCAGTCCGCCCACATACAACACGCGCAGCGGCTCCGCGCGACTCGTCAAAGCGCGTCGCACCGCAATCCGTGCCGGAACGCCAAACGGATTCACGACGATCTGCTTCCGCGCACCCGGAAACATCTCCAGTGTCTCTTTCACAAAGGCGCTCGGCGCGATCACCGTATCCGCCAGCTCCAGCTCCTCGTCCTTGCGCGCGCATTTCTCCGCGCTGTCGGCCAGCGCATTCAGCGTACCCTTCCACTCCGGCTTCCGCTCCG
>JAJZFR010000218.1 GCA_021805265.1 Acidobacteriota bacterium
TTGTGCGCGTGAGAGATGTTGTTGCCGAACTGCGGACCTTTGCCGCAGAGATCACATACCTGTGCCATTGCCTTGACTCCGAGTCATCAGTATAACCGGAACCCGCCCCTGAACACAATCAAACCCGTTCCGGCTCGGCAATATCCGCCTCGTTCGACCTGCCCGCCTGCCCGCCCGGCTCCATCTTCGGCAACAGCCACGTCAGCAGCCCGATCGCCGGCAGCCACGCGCACACCTTGTACACATACACAATGCTGGTTGCGTCGGCCAGCTCACCCAGCACCGCCGCGCCAATCCCGCCCATGCCAAACGCAAACCCGAAAAACAGGCCGGAAATCATCCCGATCCGCGTCGGCACAAGCTCCTGCGCATACACCAGGATCGCCGCAAACGCCGACGACAGGATCACCCCGATCAGCACGCTCAACACCCCAGTCCAGAACAGGTTCGCATACGGCATCAGCAGGGTGAACGGCAACACCCCGAGGATCGAAACCCAGATCACGTACTTCCGACCGATCCGGTCGCCCAGTGGCCCGCCCACCAGCGTCCCCACCGCCAGCGCTCCAAACAGCACAAACAGGTGTATCTGCGAGCTTTCCACAGACACATGAAACCGGCTGATCAGGTAAAACGTGTAGTAGTTGGTCAGGCTGGCGATGTAGAAGTACTTCGAAAACACCAGCATCATCAGCACAAACAGCGCCCCGATCACCTTCCCCCGCGGCAGCGCGCGGTGCTCCGTCGCTCTCGCCGGCCGTCGCTGCTCATGCTTCAGCTCGCGCTTGTACCACGTCCCAACCCACACCAGGATCGGAATCCCCGCCAGCGTCGCCAGCGTAAACCACAGCACACCCCGCTGCCCGCGCGGAAGAATAATCAGCGCCGCCAGCAGCGGCCCGATCGCCGTCCCGCTGTTGCCGCCGAGCTGGAAAAACGACTGCGCAAACCCATTCCGCCCTCCAGAGGCCATTCGCGCCACCCGTGACGACTCCGGATGAAACACCGCCGAACCAATCCCAAACAGCCCCGCCGCCGCCAGCAGCACCCCAAACGTCGGCGCATACGCCAGCATCACCAGACCGATCAACGTGCTCCCCATACCGATCGGCAGCGAATACGGCAGCGGGCGGCGATCCGTAAAATGCCCGATAAACGGCTGCAAAAGCGATGCCGTGATCTGAAACGTCAGCGCGATCAGCCCGATCTGGCTGAAATCAAGATGAAAGCTCCCCTTCAGGATCGGATACAGCGACGGCAACAGCGACTGCACCATGTCATTGATCAGGTGACAGACGCTCACCGCCGCCAACACCCGCAACAACTCCCCCGGCGCATGGGAGGCATCCGGCGCTTCCACAATCTCTACCCGCGATTCAGAGGAGGTCACAATTTCCCGCTTGGCCTCATTCTAAGCCATGACGCCATGGTCTGACCACTCGCCGCGCCTTCTCTGTTCCTGTGCACAAATCATCCTTCTCTCCGATTGACTTCAACCCGGAAAAGACGATACACTACCTTAGTTTGGCGCTGTAGCTCCGCGCTTCAGTTCTCGTCGGCAGATACGTCTTCAACCATGGCGTTTGGTGTTGAGACCATGGAATCTCCCGAGTGCAGACCGAGTGAGCAGGATTTTGCCCCATTCAATTGGATATGGAATTGCGCGCTCGCGCTTTACGCGGCGCTGGAGGTTGTATGTACGCGGTCATTCGTACCGGTGGAAAACAGTACCGGGTCGCTCCGGGCGACGTTCTCAAGATTGAAAAACTGGATGCTCCCGAGGCCGATACCCAGACCGTCGAGTTTACCGACGTTCTGGCCGTCTCCGGCGAGCCGGGCACCATCCTCAAGCCCTCCAGGGCAACCGTCACCGCAGAGGTTGTCAACGAAGGTCGCCACGCCAAGATCCTCGTCTTCCACCTCAAGCGCAAGAAGCAGTACAAGAAGATGCAGGGACATCGCCAGGCATTCACTGAGGTTCGCATCAAGTCCATCGAAGTCGATGGCGTCCCCTTCAGCGCGGCTGTCTAATCCCCGGCTGTCATGGCCTGTTTTTCACGGCCTGATTTCAGCTTGCTCAGGTTTTCACACGATCTCGAAAAGGAATTCGCAATGGCACATAAAAAAGGCGGCGGTAGCTCAACCAACGGACGCGACTCGAATGCACAGCGCCTCGGCGTCAAGGCCTTCGCTGGCCAGGTAGTCACCGGCGGAACCATCATCGTTCGCCAGCGGGGAACACCCATCAAGCCCGGCCTCAACGTCGGCATCGGCAAGGACGACACCCTCTTCGCCAAGGTCTCCGGCACTGTTCAGTTCCGCGACCGCGGCAACATGGGCCGCTTCGCCTCCATCCTCGTGACCGCGGCAGAGTAAGCGCGCACCAGCCGCTCAGTTCCAGTGGCTCAGTCCCATTGGCTCAGTCCCAGTAGCTCAGGCGTAGATATGCTCAGTAACACAGAAGGGCCGGAACTCGAATGAGTTCCGGCCCTTGCGCTGCTCCTCACTTACGGTATTCCCCCGAAACCGCAGGCACGGAGCAGAAGATGGCGGCAAATCCGCAGCCTCAGCTCTCCGATTCCTTGCCCGCCATGGTCCGCGTAAACACCCGATCCACAATCCTCTCGACATCGGTCAGGAAGAAGCTGTGCTGCGGCTCCGGCAAAGCCACCTGCGTCCCGCTCTTTCCCAGCGTAGCCGCAATCTGGCTCCAGCGATACACCGGCGAATCCGCAGGCAACGTCAGCGGACGAGGCAATGGATCAGGAACGTATGCATATGCAATCCAGAGCGCCGCGATGGCTGGGCTTCCGTATTGAGCGACGACACCAAGGAATGAGCTGTAGGGAAGATGTACTTGCGCCATCAGGGACTGCAGGATTCCCGCAAAGTCCCCGATCGCCAGAGCGATCATCACCCCGAAAATCTTGCTGCGAATGGGCATTCCCATCGAACGAACCAGGTAGCAGAGAAATGCAGCAACGCAGAATTCAACTGTGCTGATTGCGCGCATCAGATTGATTCCTGCCTGCGCGAGAAAATCCTGCCCGGCATTCACCTCTCCGATGGTCATGACGGTCATGACGGCCATGATTACCACAAACCACGCAAACAGCGCCTTTCCCCACTTTGCAAACCCGGCAAACGGCAGTGTAGCGCGAATATACACCTGGTAATAAAGTTTGAGCATCAGGGCGGTAATCGTCAGGTAGCCAACGTAGAAGAACACGAAGTAGGAAACGTTGAACCAGTGCTGTGTCATCAGGTTCGATGCGCTGATCAACACAAGCGCAACCGCAGTAAAGACGCTGCGAGCGATACCTATATCGGACACAATCCGCCAGGTGTATCTCAGAACACCTCTGCGGAAGACGACCGCAACGACGATGTTGAGAGCGATGTCGAGATAGATTGGAAAAAGTTGAGAAAGCGTCAGGTGCATGCTCGGCCCCTCTAATCTCTTTAGAGTAAACTAAGCATACACCACATGCGGCAATTTGAAGCCCGGAAATACGTCTACGAATAACACTTTTGTTGTACTTCAAGGACAGGCACAGTCGGAAACTACTTTCCAGAAGAAGGCCACGGAACAGACGTTACTGAAGGGTTCGACGTCGCTTTTGCATTCTGCGGGAGGGAGTAGCTGAGGACGGCGGTTCCTACCACAGCGGCAAGGGCGATAAGGCGGAAAATCTTGTTCATAAAGTAGTAACTCCCCCAAAATTGGTATTGACAGGAATTCAATTCCCGCGCATCCTTAGACTAGCCATGGCAGCGCCCTAAGTCTATTGTTTTCTTCATATATAGATAGTATTCAATATCGTTAA
The DNA here is from genome assembly GCA_021805265.1 of Acidobacteriota bacterium. Taxonomy (GTDB): domain Bacteria; phylum Acidobacteriota; class Terriglobia; order Terriglobales; family Acidobacteriaceae; genus Acidicapsa. The sequence continues at coordinate 3,828 of JAJZFR010000218.1, forward strand.
TGACCTAGGTAATAAACTTTCGTGCAAATGTCGCCGCCCTTCCGGTAACCACTTCCGCTGCGTCCACCTCCCGTACTCCACCTCCTCATGCCAGCCCAATCCGTCCTCTTCGGCCCTGTTTCTGACCCCGCGCCATGGTAAAATCAACATGGAAATGATCCGCTAAAGGGAAAGGGAGAAGAACAGGGACTGGCGCCCAGGGATGGACGCTTCCAAGCCC
>JAJZFR010000312.1 GCA_021805265.1 Acidobacteriota bacterium
GAGAGCCTCGAAGACGCGAAAAGCGAGGCCTATCGCGAGTACATGATGGGCTTTATGTCGGCCTCGAAGTGCAAGGCCTGCGGCGGGCAGAGGCTGCGTCCCGAGTCGCTCGCCGTCAAGGTGGGCGAGCGCTCGATCAGCGAGTTTACTGCGCTCCCCCTGCATCGCGCCGTGGTGGCCGCGCGCGGCTTGCAGTTCACCGCGCGTGAAGCGCTGGTGGCCGAGCGCATCCGCCGCGAGGTCGTCGAGCGACTCGAATTTCTGGTCGGCGTCGGGCTGAGCTATCTCTCGCTTGATCGCAACGCAGCCACGCTCTCTGGCGGCGAGGGCCAGCGCATTCGTCTTGCAACACAGATTGGCTCGCGCCTGCGCGGCGTCCTCTATGTACTCGATGAGCCGTCAATCGGTTTGCATCAGCGCGACAATGCGCGGCTGATTGACGCGCTCACTCGCTTGCGCGACCTGGGCAATACCGTCCTGGTCGTCGAGCACGACGAGGATACAATTCGCGCGGCGGATTATGTGCTGGACCTTGGCCCAGGCGCGGGCAGGCTCGGCGGAGCGGTCGTCGCACAGGGTACGCCTGCCGAGATCATGGCCACCCCGGAGTCCCTCACCGGACGTTATCTCTCCGGCGAAACCAGTATTCTGCACCGCGAGCGTCCGCGCTCACTCTCTGGCCGCTGGCTCGCCATCGAAGGTGCCCGCGAACACAATCTCCGCGAAGTCTCCGCCCGGTTTCCCCTCGGCGTGATGACCGTCGTCACCGGCGTCAGCGGCAGTGGAAAAAGTACTTTGGTCAACGACATTCTCTATCGCTCGCTGGCGCAGACCCTCTATGGCTCGCGTGAGGAGCCAGGCAATCATGATCGCCTCGCCGGCATGGACCAGATCGACAAGGTAATCCGCATCGATCAGTCGCCCATCGGACGCACACCGCGTTCCAACCCCGCAACCTACACCCAGTTGTTCACGCCGCTGCGCGACCTGTTTGCCATGCTTCCGGAGTCGCGCGAGCGCGGCTACAAACCGGGGCGCTTCAGCTTCAACGTGGCGGGCGGACGGTGCGAAGCATGTCAGGGAGATGGACAGCGACGCATCGAGATGAACTTCCTGCCCGACGTCTACGTCCAGTGCGAGGTCTGCAACGGCAAGCGCTACAACCAGGAGACGCTCGCCGTCCGGTTCAAGGGCTATTCGATTGCCGGCATTCTCGATCTCACCATCGAGGACGCGCTCAGCGTCTTTGCCGATGTGCCGCTGCTGCGCGTCAAGCTGCAAACCCTCGTCGATGTGGGCCTCGGTTACATTCACCTGGGGCAGAGCGCGACGACTTTGAGCGGCGGCGAAGCGCAGCGCATGAAGCTCGCCCGCGAGTTGTCCAAGCGCCAGACGGGACGAACTCTCTACCTGCTCGACGAGCCGACCACCGGGCTTCACTTCGACGATGTGCGCAAGCTGCTCGAGGTCCTGCATCGACTCACCGATCTGGGCAATACAGTCGTCATCATCGAGCACAATCTCGACGTGATTCGCAACGCCGACTGGATTCTGGACATGGGTCCCGAGGGCGGCGAAGATGGCGGCCAGGTAGTCGCCGAGGGCCGGCCGGCCGACGTGGCGCGCGTCAGCACCTCGCACACCGGATCGTTTCTGGCCCGCTACTACACAGCGCACGGCGAGCCAAGCGAAGCACCAGAGGAAGCTTCGCAGCTCGATTCGGCTGCCTTGGCTGAAAAGCCGTCCCCTCCCTCGAAAAAAACTGCAAAAAAAGCTGCGAAGATTCCGTCCACTCAAAAAACACGTGCGGCAAAAAAGCCCACACAGAAAGTCCGTTAGGGAATGCCCATCGAAGACTGGACAGACCAATCCGATCCGCCGCGGGAAGACAGCGAAGGCGACAAGCTATCCGTATCGAACCAGCTTGAAGAGCCTTCGGGTTCCCAGCCTGAAATGTATCCGCGAGCCTATCCGGAGACGTCTGGGGATGCTCCGTTTCTGGTCTATCGCGCTCCCGTACACAGAATTCCCAACCTGGCCGATGCGATTGTTTTTTTCCTGCTACTTGTTGTCGGATTTCTGATCGTGATTGCCGCGCTCGCCGTCGCACTGAAGCTGCACTGGTTCGGCCTGCGCGACTACACCAGCCTGATGACGAATACGCGCGTTGCGCTTGGTTCGCAACTGGCCATTTATCTTGTCGCCTACGCCATTGCCCTGCCGCTCTACGCGACCATGTGGGGGCGCGGACTGATGGACGGCCTGCGCTGGAAGCCGGAGACCGCGCTGCGCCTGGGCAAGTGGCTGGTGGTGGCCGCCGTGCTCTGCAATCTGCTCGCCCTGCTGGGCAACGCAGTGCTTCCCTTCCCCCAACACGCGCCCATCGACAAACTCTTCACCACGCCAGCCGACGCATGGATGCTCTTTGCATTCGGCGTAACCGCCGCGCCTTTTTTTGAAGAGATGATCTTTCGCGGATTCCTGCTGCCGGCAGCGGCCACCGCGTGGGACTGGTGTGCCGAGCGGTTCACCGGTCGCGAGCCGCGCCCGCTCGACAGCGAAGGCTACCCGGTGTGGAGCTTATCGGCGATGATCTTCGCCGCGCTCGTCGTCTCCGCGCCGTTCGCGCTGATGCATGCGGCCCAGGTCAGCCAGGCGTGGGGGCCGCTTTCGTTGCTCTACTGTGTCAGCCTGGTGCTTTGCGCCGTGCGCCTGGGAACGCGCTCGCTCGCCGCCAGCATGATGGTTCACGCCTGCTACAACTTCCTGCTCTTCGCCGTCATGCTGGTGCAGACCGACGGCTTCCGCCATCTCGACAAAATGTAGAACCGCAAAACGGAACGCACCTGGCCGCGTGGTACTCTCGTTTCATCCATGAACGATCCGCATTTGCAACTTGATCGCAGAGCGCCCGCTGCTGACCTGCCGCGCGTGCTCGGTGCCAACCACGCCACTGCGATTGTCGTCGGCACCATCATCGGCAGCGGTATCTTTCTCGTGCCGACCGAGATGATGGCAGCGGTCGGCTCCTCCGGCATGGTCTATGCGGCCTGGATCGTCGGCGGAATGTTGTCGCTGTTTGGCGCGATGACTTATGCCGAACTCGGCGCGATGATGCCCTATGCGGGCGGCGAATATGTCTATCTGCGCGGCGCATACGGCGACCGCACCAGCTTCCTCTATATGTGGACATGGTTCGCCGTCGCCAAGCCCGCGTCCATCGCCTCGGTCACCAGCGGCCTCGCCCGCACTCTGGGCATCTTCGCTGCCTTTCACTGGCTGGATGCGACAGCCCTCGGCGGACCGTTTCCCGTCCTCTGGTCTCAGGTCTTCGCCATTGCGGTCACCGGGCTGATCACCGGGCTGAATTATCTCGGAATCAAGAAGGCGGGCGATTTTCAGGTTGTCTTCACGGTGCTCAAGGGCGCGCTGATCCTGGTCGTGGTGGGATTCTGTTTCAGCTATGCGCATGGCTCCTGGGCAAACTTCGCGACCGGGCTGCCGCACGCCATGGGCAACGGATTTTCCGGCAAGGCGAAGGGATTCATGATCGCGCTGATCGCCACGCTCTGGGCCTATGACGGCTGGAACGACCTGACCATGGTAGCGGGCGAGGTCAAGCGCCCGGAGCGCAATCTGCCGCTCGCGTTGATCGGCGGACTGTGGATCGTAGGCGCTCTGTTCATGGCCACCAACGCGGCAATCCAATACGTTTTACCCGCTGGCGCAATCGCCGCCACGCCGCGCCCGGCGGTAGCAGCGCTCGCCGTGGTCGCCGGGCCGGGTGGCGCGGCACTGGTGGCCGCGGCCATGGCGCTCAGCATCTTTGTCACGCTCAACGGAACCATCATGTCCGGCGCGCGAGTGCCCTTTGCCGCCGCGCGCGATGGGCTTTTTTTTCGGCGTTTTGCCTCCATTCATCCGCGCTTTCAAAGCCCATCCTTCTCGCTCGTCATCCAGGCGCTGCTCTCTTCCCTGCTGCTGCTCGCGCTCGGGCGTTTTCAGCAGTTATTCGAGCTGGCCGTCTTTTCCGAATGGCT
>JAJZFR010000165.1 GCA_021805265.1 Acidobacteriota bacterium
AGATGATCAGCTATGAGCTTGCGCTGGGGTTGTCGCTGGTGGGGATTGTGTTGCGCACCGGTTCCCTGTCGCTGACCGATATTGTGAAGGTGCAGTCGGTGCACGGAATCGCCTCGTGGAATGTGTTTGGCGGTGGGCAGATCGTCGCGTTTTTCATCTACCTGATGGCGGCGTACGCGGAGACCAATCGCGCTCCGTTTGATCTGCCCGAGGCGGAGACGGAGCTGACGGGCGGGTATCACACGGAGTACAGCTCGATGAAGTTTGCCATGTTTTTCATGGCCGAGTACGGGAACATGATCACGGTGGGCTGCGTGGCGACGCTGTTGTTTCTGGGCGGGTGGACAAGTCCGTTTGGGGATTTGATTCCGCCGCCGCAGAACATTGTGGTCCACGCACTGGTTCCGATCTTCTGGTTTGTGGCCAAGGTCTTCTTCTTGCTGTTTCTTTATATCTGGGTGCGGGGAACGCTGCCGCGTTTTCGCTATGACCAGTTGATGGGGTTTGGCTGGAAGTTTCTGTTGCCGGTGGCGATGCTGAACATCGTCGGGACGAGCCTGGCGCTGAGTGTGTTCTGAGTTAGAATCGGGTCTGGTTTGCGGGCCTGGCAGTTTCAGGTTTTGCGGTTCGAGGCTTTGCAGTTCGAGGTCGTGTACTTCGAGGCTGTGTACTTCGAGGCTGTGTACCACGAGGCTGTGTACTTCGAGGATTGATGAATTCATGCATTTGATTCTGTTTGTGATTTTTGCGGTGTTTGCTCTGGCGGGAGCAGCGAATCTGCTGTTGCAGACGCATCCGATCAACAGCGCGCTTTCGCTGATTGTGGTGATGAGTTCGCTGGCGGTGCTTTACCTGATGCTGGGGGCGGAGTTTCTGGCAGTGGCGCAGGTCATCGTCTACGCGGGCGCGATCATGGTGTTGTTCACCTTTGTGGTGATGCTGTTGAATGTGGGCCGCGAGGAGAAGACGCATGGCAGCCGCGCGGCGAAGGTGGTTGGATTCCCGGCAGTGGCGGTGTTGCTGGCGATTGTGGCTTCGATTCTGTTGAAGGCGGAGAAGCACTTTGGCGCGGTTTCGCTGTCGGATGGAATTACCACGACGGCGGATTTGAGCCGGGTTCTGTTTCGCGATCTGCTGCTTCCCTTCGAGCTGACCTCGGTGCTGATTCTGATTGCAATTCTGGGCGCGGTGGCGCTGGCGAGAAAGGATAACGGCGCGTGATGAACGGGATGGTTCCGAGTTCGTGGTATCTGCTGCTGAGCGCTCTGCTGTTCACGATGGGCGTGGTGGGCTTTCTGATCAAGCGCAGCCTGATTACGGTGTTCATGTCGATCGAGCTGATGCTGAATGCGGTGAATCTTACGTTTGTGACCTTTGCCCATGAATGGCATGCGGTGAAGGGGCAGATTTTTGTCTTCTTTGTGATGATGGTGGCGGCGGCTGAGGCTGCCGTGGGACTGGCGATCCTCATTGCGATCTTCCGGGCACGGGGAACGCTCAACGTGGACCAGATCGACCGGATGAAGCTATGAACGCACCGATGCTTTTTTTGCCACTGATTCCGCTGCTTCCCCTGATTGGTTTCGCAGTGAACGGGCTGCTGGGCAGTCGGCTGCCCAAGGCTGTGGTCTCGACGATTGCGCTCGTGTTTCCGCTGGCGTCGTTTGGGCTGGTGGCTCATGCGGCGTGGCTGGTGCGGCTGGGGTTGGCTCTGCCGGTGATCGAGGAGAATGCGCCGACGTGGATAGTTGCTGGTGCGCTGCATTTTTCCTTTGCGTTGGCGCTGGACCAGTTGACGCTGGTGATGCTGCTGGTGATTACCGGGGTCGGGTTCCTGATCCATCTGTATTCGGTCGGGTACATGAGCCACGAGGATGGGTACTGGCGCTACTTCGCGTATCTGAATTTGTTCCTGTTCTTCATGACGGTGTTGGTGCTGGCGGGGAACTTCCTGCTGATGTTTGTGGGTTGGGAGGGAGTGGGGCTGGCGTCGTATCTGCTGATCGGCTTCTACTATGAGCGGAAGTCGGCGGGGGACGCGGGGCGCAAGGCATTTGTGGTGAACCGTATTGGCGACTTCGGATTTCTGGTGGGGATGTTTCTGCTGCTGGGGCAGTTTGGCACACTGAGCTTCGGGGAAATCGGCGCCAATCTGGCGGCGCATCCGGCCCTCGAAGGCGGAGTGTTGACGGCGATTGCGCTGTGCCTGGTGGTGGGGGCGACGGGCAAGAGCGCGCAGATACCGCTGTATATATGGCTGCCGGATGCGATGGAGGGTCCGACGCCGGTGTCGGCGCTGATCCACGCGGCGACGATGGTGACGGCGGGCGTGTACATGATTGCGCGGACGCACGCGATCTTTGACCGGTCTCCTGTTGCGCTGATGGTGGTGGCGGGGATTGGGGCGGCGACGGCGTTTTTTGCGGCGACGGTGGGGCTGGTGCAGACGGACATCAAACGGGTGCTTGCCTACTCGACGATCTCGCAGCTTGGGTACATGTTTCTGGGCTGCGGCGTGGCGGCTTATTCCGCAGCGGTCTTTCACCTGATGACACATGCGTTCTTCAAGGCGCTGCTTTTCCTGGCGGCCGGCTCGGTGATACACGGACTGGGCGGGGAGCAGGACCTGCGCCGGATGGGCGGATTGCGGAAGCAGATGCCGGTGACCTTCTGGACGATGACGGCGGGGGTTTTCGCGATTGCCGGGTTCTTTCCGTTTGCCGGATTTTTCTCGAAGGACGCGATTCTGTACGCGGCATTTCTGCAGGGGACGGCAGGCAAGGCGTTCTGGTTTGTCGGCCTGGTGACGGCGCTGCTGACCAGCGTGTACATGTTCCGGCTGTGGTATCTGGCGTTCTTTGGCGAGTCGCGGGCGGAGGACAAGCACCATCCTGCGCACGAGAGTCCGTGGATCATGCTGACGCCGCTGGTGATCCTGGCGTTGCTGTCGGTGGGTGGGGGCTGGATCGGAATCGACCGCTTCGCTGGATTTCTGGCGCCAGTGGTGGGCGAGGGGCCTGCTGCGCAGGCGGGCAGCGCGCAGCTTGAGCTTGGGTTGAGCGTGGTGGCGGTTCTGGTAGCCGCGCTGGGGTGGTTTGTGGCCGACCGCTACTACCGGCGCAGCCCGGAGAAACCGGCTGCGGTGGCGGCATCGGTACCTCTGCTCTACTCGACGCTGGTTCACAAGTACCGGATCGATGAGTTGTACGACGGTGCAATTGTGAAGCCGGTGCTGATGGTGTCGCGCTACGTGCTGGGCTGGGTGGGCGAAGGGGTCCTGGTACGCGGCTCGGCGTGGGTTGCGGCGGGGGTGGTGTCGCTGACGGGCGAAGGCCTGCGTCGATGGCAATCGGGGAATCTGCGCTCGTATGCCGGATGGCTGGCGGCGGGAGCGGCGATGGTGCTGCTGTTTGTGCTGGCTGGGATACTGTTCGGCGCGCATGGAGTGGGATTTTCAATGAATTGGGCGGGACGCTGATGGGGATGGATGGCATCATTGTAAGTTTGATTCTGGCGACGCCGCTGGTGGGTGCGGCGGTGATTCTGCTGCTGCCGGAGCGCGGCAAGCTGGCCGCGTGGGCGGCACTTTTTGTATCGCTGCTGACGTTCTTGCTGACGCTGCACCTGCCCGCGCATTTTGTACCGGGGCAGAGTGGATTTCAGTTTGAAGAGACGGCGCCATGGCTGGCGAATCCGCTGATTCGCTACCATGTTGGCGTGGATGGGCTTTCGCTGTGGCTGGTGGTGCTGGTGGGGCTGCTGGCGCCGGTGGGGGTGGTGGCGAGCTGGCACTCGGTGCGGGAGCGGAGCAAAGTATTTTATGCGCTCTTCCTGGTGCAGCAGACGGCGATGGTGGGGGTGTTTGTCTCGCTTGACCTGATGCTCTACTACGGGTTCTGGGAGTTGTCGCTGATCCCGATGGCGATCCTGATCGCGATGTATGGGCGGAACCAGACTGAAGGCGGCGGAGCACATGCGGCGCTGCGGTTTTTCCTGTACACCTTTATTTCGTCCGCGCCGCTGCTGGTGGCGCTCTTGTGGCTGTATGCGCGGGTGGGCAGCTTTGACTATGCAGTGCTGCGCGGGGCGATTGCCACGGGCGCGCTGCCGGCAGGACCGCTGTGCTGGGTTTCGCTGGCGTTCCTGGTTGCCTTTGCGGTGAAGGTGCCGGTGCTGGGCGCGCATGGCTGGCTGGCGGATACCTTTGCCGAGGCTCCGGTGGCGATGGGGATGGTGGTTGCGGGGAAACTGGGGCTGTACTCGCTGATCCGGTTCCATGTGGGGCTGTTCCCGGTTCAGGCGCGCGAGGCTGCTCCGTGGATGATTGGGCTGGCTGCGATCGGCATTCTGTATGGGGCGCTGCTGGCGCTGGTGCAGAAGGATTTCTGGCGGCTGCTGGCCTATGGAACGCTGAGCAGCCTGAGCTTCTGTACGCTGGGCATCTACGGGTTTACACTCACGGGCCTCGATGGCGCGCTGTTGCAGACGGTGAACGAAGGGATTGTGGGCGGGGCGCTGTTTGTGATGCTTGGGTTCCTGTATGAGCGCTACGGGACGAGCCAGATCGGGCAGTACGGCGGGGTGGCGCGGAAGGCTCCGGTGCTGGCGACGCTGTTTGTGATGACCGGCCTGGCGCTGGCTGGATTGCCGCTGCTGAATGGGTTTGTGGGCGAGTTTCTGGTGCTGTCGAGCACGTTTACCGGGGTGAACAAGGGCTGGGCTGTGGCGGCGACGGCGGGAGTGATCCTGAGCGCGGCGTACGTGCTGCAACTGGTGCAGAAGGTGTTCCTGGGCGAGCAGTCGGCGATGGTGGCCGGGCAGCTTTCCCCGCCGGTTTCGCAGCAAGGTTTTCCATCGGGAGCGCGGGATTTGCGCGGCGGGGAGAAGCTGGTGCTGGTTGCGCTGGTTGCGCTGATGGTTGCGCTGGGAGTAGCGCCGAACACGTGGCTGGAGGCGATGGAGCCAGGATTGAAGGCAGCGGCGAGTGTGGCGAATCCTTTGAAGACGCCCGCAGCAAGCCCGGCGATGAAGGCCGGAGCGAACGGCATGGGAGGCAAGCGATGACGCCGGATGTGTTGCGAATTCTGCCCGAGGTAGTGCTGACGGTGACCGGTGTGCTGGTGATGCTGGCGGATGCCTCGATGGCGCGGGCTGCGTCGCGGCGGTCGCTGGGATGGCTCGCGGCGCTGGGGGTGGTGGGAGCGTTGTGCGCGAGTGTGTGGCAGCTTGCGCTGCCTGCCGGGACGGCGTTCTACAACACGGTGCAGACGGACGCGTTTTCGGTGTTCTTTCATGTGGTGGTGTGCGGGATCGTGCTGGCGGCGGTGCTGCTTTCAATCGATACGCTGCCCGCAGACCAGCATCACCTGGGCGAGTACTTTGCGCTGATGGTGTTTGGGGCGGTGGGCATGTGCCTGCTGAGTTCGGCGGTCGAGCTGCTGGTGGTATTTATCGCGCTGGAGATTTCGTCGATTTCGACCTATGTTCTGGCGGGCTACCGGAAGCAGACGGCCAAGGGGCCAGAGGCGGCGATCAAGTATTTCCTGCTGGGATCGTTTGCGACGGGATTTCTGTTGTATGGCATCGCGATGATCTTTGGCGCGACGGGGACGACGCAGATCACGGAGATTGCCAGCCTGATTCCGGCTGCTCGGTCGCACTCTCTGGTGCTGCTTTCCTTTGCGCTGCTGATGGTTGGTGTGCTGTTCAAGGTGTCTGCCGCGCCGTTTCACGTGTGGACCCCGGATGTGTATGAGGGCGCGCCGTCGCCGGTGGTTGCGCTGATGAGCACGGCACCGAAGGCGGGGGCGTTTGCGGTGCTGATCCGGCTGCTGTATGGCGCGTATCCGACGCTGCACACCATCTGGCTGCCGCTGTTGTGGATGGTGGCCGTGCTGTCGATGACGGTGGGCAACCTGGCTGCGCTGCGGCAGACGAATGTGAAGCGGATGCTTGCCTACTCGTCGATTGCGCACGCCGGCTATCTGCTGGCAGCGTTCGCCGGAGTCGGCCTTCAGGGGATTGCGGCGGCGAGCTTTTATGTGGCGGCTTACGCGGCGATGAATGTGGGCATCTTTGCGCTGATTACCGTGGCTGGCGGGTATGAGGAGAAACGTGCGCTGATCGGGGATTTTCGCGGGCTGGTCTATCGCTCGCCGCTGGTGGGCGGGCTGATGCTGTTCTTCCTGATTTCTCTTGTCGGGATTCCCTTTACCGGGGGATTCTTCGCCAAGTTCTACTCCTTTTCGACGGCGATGCAGGGGGGCGCGGGCTGGCTGGTGTTGATCGGCCTGGTGAACTCGGGCGTAGCGGCGGCGTACTATCTACGGTTTGCGCTGAGCGTGGCGCGGCCTGCGGCCTCGGGTACGCACGCTGGCGAGACGCCGCGGCTGGGCCTGGCGGTTTCGCTGGCTGTCGGCCTGGCTGCGATTGCGACGCTGGCGCTGGGCATCCTGCCGGGGCATGTGCTGGATGCGGCTCATGCGGCCGCGCAGAGCTTTGCGGCGATCAGCGGATTTTGAGGATTCTGAGCCTCGCCGCTTGCTTGTTCGCAATTCGGCGTTGACCGCAGGAATGTCGAAGCGGTATATCTTCCCTGTGCGCGAGCCTGCGCGGAGGGTGCGTTGTGGAGAAGAGTGACGGGGAGAAGAACCTGCCGGACCGGCGGCGGATGTTGGCTGGCCTGGCGGCTGGAGCGGGGCTGTTTGGCCTGGCGGCCACGCCTGCAACGGGCCAGATGGGTTCGTGGGCTGCCTACCATGTGGATCAAATGGAGAAGCAGGCTACGGAGGAGTTTCTGTTTTCTCAGGCTCGGCTGAAGAGCTATCGCGCACGGCGGTCGGCGAGCTGGGATCGCACGGGCGGCAACGACGACTCGGTGCCGATCGAGGCTGGCGGCGAAGCGGTGCTGCTGGATGTGCATGGGGCGGGGGTGGTGACGCATCTGTGGTTCACCATCAACTCGCAGGACGCGCACCACCTGAAGAATCTGGTGTTGCGGGCGTGGTGGGAGGACGAAGCGACGCCTTCGGTCGAGGTTCCGATCGGGGATTTCTTCGGGCTGGGTCTGGGCGAGTATTTTGTGTATCAGTCAGAGTTCCTGGTAGTTGCGCCGGTGAAGGCGCTGAACGCGTATTTCAAGATGCCGTTTGCCACGTCGGCACGGATGACGCTGACCAATGAAGGGGCTGCTCGGACGGACAGCCTCTACTTTGCGGTGGATTATGTACTTCTGCATTCCCTGCCGGAGGGGTTGGGACGATTTCACGCGCAGTATCGCCAGGCTGCGCCGTGCAAGGCGGAGATCGACAACTGGACGAACGAATACTCGCTTGAGGTGAATGGCCGGAAGAACCTGAGCGGCGCGGGCAATTACGTATTTCTGGAGGCTGCGGGACGGGGCCACCTGATCGGAGTAACGCAGGCGGTGCTGCAGAACCAGGATGGCTGGTTCGGCGAAGGCGACGACATGATTTTCATCGACGGCGACAAGCATCCGACGATCCAGGGGACGGGCACGGAAGATTATTACAACGGGGCATGGGACTTCCACGCGGAGCCGTTTGCGAATCAGCGGGAGGGCGCGCCGCTGATCGTGAATGCGCAGAAGATCGGCGGCCGGTATTGCCTGTATCGGTGGCATACGGAAAGCCCGATCGCGTTTGAGAAATCGATTCGGGTGACGATGGAGCACGGGCACGCCAACCATCGTGCGGACGATTTTTTCACCGTGGCGTACTGGTACCAGACGGAGCCGCACGTCGAGTTCCCTGCCCTGCCCAGGGCGGCGGAGCGGATACCGCGAATTTATGCGGTGGGCGGTGCGGGGGCTTTCGAGCAGTTTCACAGTAACTAGGCCCGAGCCAAAATTGCGAGGTGCAGCTTTTCTTAAGGAAAAGCAGCGCTAATATCCACTCCCGCTGGGTATATCTACTGTGAAACTGCTTTGCCGAAGGAATAAATCAGATTTTTTCGATGAGGAAGCTGATGACCTGATCGGCATGGACGACGCCGACCATTCGCCCTTGTGCGTCCACGACGGGGAGCGAGCGGAGGCTGTATTTGTCGAACATCTCGGCGAGATCGTCCTGGTGCATGTCGGCGGCGGCGGTGAGGACGCGCGGTTCGGCGAGGACGGCGAGATGGGCCGCGGGCTGAGCCATGAGGATACGGGCGAGAGGGACGGCGGCGGTTGGGACTCCGCCGGGGTCGAGAAGATAAATCTCCGAGACGGTTTCGGCGTCGCCGTCGAAGTCGCGCAGGGCCTGAACGGCGTCGGCGACGGTGGCTGTGGCTTCCACGGCGACGAAGGCGGTGGTCATGCGACCGGCAGCGGAGTCTTCGTCGAATTCGAGCAACTCCTGGACCTCGTGACGCTCCTCGGGGTTCATCTCTTCGAGGATGGCTTCGGAGCGTTCGTCGGGGAGTTCGCCGAGCAGGTCGGCTGCGGCGGCGGGGTCCATTTCCTCGACAATGTCGGCGATGCGCTCCTCGTCGAGGGAAGCGAGGAGGGATTTTTGCAATTTTGCATCGACCTCTTCGAGCGCCTCGGCGGCGACCTCTTCATCGAGGGTGGTGAAGATGGCTTCGCGCTCTGCGGGAGCCAGGTCGGCGAGAATCTCGGCGAGTTCGGAGGGGTGCATTTCAGCGAGCCGCTGGTGTTCGATGCTGAGCTTGACGCGTCGCGCGGGATCGACCTCGATGACATCGACGAAACGCCAGGGGATGCCGCGGGGAGCGATGCGGGTGGCGATCGCGTCGAGCGCACGGCGCGGGAGAATGCCTTTGAAGAGACGCTGGAGAGCGCCACGGAGGCCGACCTCGACCTCTGCGACGCGCAGCAGATGGACGCCGCCCTGGCCCATCCATTCAAGTTCTACATCGTTGACGCGAACGACCTTTCTGCCGTGAATGTCGATGATCTGTCGGTCGATGAGGTCCTGCTGGAGAAAGAGATAGTTTTCATCGCCGGCGAGCGGATGGAGGGCCGAGGGCGAGCGGAGTTCGAGCGTCCCCGCGGGGGTTTCCATGACCTCGCTGGAGGGGACGATGCGGGTTCCCTTGCGGGTTTTGAGCACGAGGCCAGCGACGCGGCCAGCGTCGGCTCCGGTGGCCACGGCGACATCCCTGAGGCGCCCGCAGAGGTTGCCGCGAGCATCGGTGACCTGAATGCCGAGCAGAGCGGTGAGGCTGACGCGGGATGTGGTGCGCGGATGCATCCGTGGATGAGTGTAAAACATCCGGCGCGGCAGGGACAGCAGCGGCGGGAAAGGCTTGACAGGGGCGATGCGAGCCTTGAAACTGCGAGAGTGTTGTGTGGGCGGGACGAAGCATCGTGTGCCGCGAAAGGAAGAAGGATTGACCGAACCGCAGACAGGACGGCTCCGGCTGCAACTGACCTCGACGATGGAGAGCGTGGCCGAGGTGGAGGCGACAGCGGAACGACTGACCCAGGAGGCCGGAATGGACGAAGACGAGGCCTTCAAGGTGGTGATGGCGGTGCGCGAGGCGGCGGTGAATGCAGTGCTGCACGGAAACGGGTATGATCCTGGGAAGAAGATTCAGGCGAGCTTTGAAAATACGGGAAGCGCGCTGATTATCACGATTGCCGATGAGGGAGAGGGATTGGACCCTGACACACTCCCCGATCCGCTGGCACCGGAAAATATACTGAGAGGGACGGGTCGCGGAATCTTTCTTATCCGATCCTTTCTCGATGAGGTACACTTTCGTCAACTGCATCCGGGGACAGAATTGACGCTGATCAAGCATTTGACTCCGGATGCTCAGGCTTCCACGTAAAGAAACCCTTGATCCAGAAACATCACCCCAGGAGGACACCACTGTGGCACTATCGATTGCAACCAGGGAGTTGGACGGCGTAACTATTCTCGACCTGAGCGGGCGCATTACACTTGGCGAAGGCAGCGTTCAGTTGCGCGACGCCATTCGCGAACTGATCAGCAAGGGGATGAAGAACATCCTGATCGGGCTGGGCGAGGTGAATTATATTGACAGCTCCGGCCTGGGCGAGTTGGTGAGCGCCTACACGACGGCGAAGAACCAGCAGGCGAGCCTGAAGCTGCTGAACCTGACCAAGAAGGTCAAGGACCTGTTGCAGGTGACCAAGCTCTACACCGTATTCGATGTCTTCGATGACGAAGCGAGCGCCATCGCATCGTTCAAATAAGCCGCCTGGTTTCCATTGAAAAGCCACCCCTGGATTGCCCTGGGGTGGCTTTTTTGATGCGTATACTTCGCTGTCTGAAGATCGATCCGGCTCTGCATTTCAGAATTTGACGCTGGGGACGGTCCGTGCGCTGGCGCTGGCCTCGAAGTAGGCGTTGTTTGGCGCGAAGCCGAGCATGCCTGCCCAGAGGCTGTTGGGAAATTCACGGACGAATGTGTTGTAGCTGCGCAGCGATTCGTTATAGCGGCGACGGCTGACGCCGATGCGATTTTCAGTTCCGGAGAGTTCGTCCTGGAGTCGGAGGAACTGCTCGTTCGAGCGAAGCTGGGGATAGTTTTCCGTGAGCGCGAGGAGGCGTCCGAAGGCGGAGTCGAGGGTGCCGTTGGCGGCGATCTTGTCCTGGGGGGTATGGGCGTTGAGCAGGCCGGCGCGGGCGTTGGCGATGTCGGCGTAGACGGAGTTCTCTTCCTTAGCGAATCCTTTGACGGTTTCGACGAGATTGGGAATCAGGTCTGCGCGGCGCTGCAACTGAATGTCAACGTCGGACCAGGAGGTCTTGACCTGCTCATCCATGGTTACGAGCTGGTTCTGAGTGGTTTTGAAGCTGCCATAGACGAGCAGCGCGACGAAGAAGAATACTGCGAAGATGCCGCCGACGATCCATAATCCACGACGCATGATGAGTTGCTCCTGTTGGTTGCCCGGCGGAGTTGCGTTGCCGGAGTTGAATGAATGTTGTCGGGCGGCATCGGGCCGTCCGTAAAAAAGCTACCAGCTTCCACCGGCACCGCCGCCGCCGGATTCGCCGCCGCCGAAACCGCCGAAGCCGCCGCCGTCGCCACCGCCAAATCCTCCTCCGCCACCGTACCCACCGCCGCCGAAGCCGCCGCCCATGAGCATGCCGAGGAAGAGGCCGAAAAGCCCACGCGAGCCAAGAAAGCCGAGCACGGCGAGGACGAGGACGATGCGGATGAGCAGGCCGAGCGGTGAGATGGGGTGATGGCGACGGGCGGGAACCATCTCCTGATCCGGGTCGGGATCGGCATCGGTCAGGGTTGCACCGGCGTCGGTGGCGATGACCTGGGCGACCTGGGTTAGGCCGGTCGCGACGGCGCCGTTGTAGTCGCCTGCCTTGAGCGCGGGAACCATGAGTCGGCCAATGTCGCCTACCTTGCCGTCGGGAAGAATGCCTTCGAGGCCGTAGCCAACCTCGATCCAGTATTGGTGGTCGTCAATGGCGAGCAGGATCAGAACGCCGCGGTCAGAGCCTTTGCGGCCTACCTTCCACTTCTCTTCGAGACGATTGGCGAAGTCTGCCTTGTCGTCGCCGTCGAGATTGTGAACGGTGACGATGGCGACCTGGGCGTTGCTCTTGCCGTGGTCGAGCTGAGAACAGATGGAGTCGAGGCGGGCGATGGTCTGGGGGTCAAGGACGTGGGCGAGATCGGAGACGTAATCGGTGGGCGCGGGCAGGTCCTGGACACGCTCGGCGCGGGCATGCGCGGCAAAGAGCAGCAGCAGGGCCGCGAGGCAGATTGCCGAGCGCGCGGGAAGGCGAGTCCAAGCCAGGCGAGCTGAGCGAGTTTGTCGGGCGATCATCCTGACCTATTGTACGCGCGGGTTCGAGGAACGGTTCCATGGGATAGCAGACGGAGGCGCGGTTCGGCGTCTATGCTTAGGCTGAGATGACGACAAAAATGACCGCACCGATTGCACGCAAAGAGACCCGAGAGACGACCCACCACGGCATTACGCTGACGGACGATTACGGCTGGCTGCGGGAAAAGGAAAATCCCGAGGTGACGGCGTATCTGGAGGCCGAAAACGCCTACGCCGAGGCGGAGATGGCCGGGCAGGCCGGACTGCGCGAACAGCTTTACGACGAGATGCTGAGCCACATGAAACAGACGGACGTGAGCGTGGCCTATCGCGACCGGGGCTGGTGGTATTCGACGCGAACCGAGGAAGGCAAGCAGTATGCGATTCATTGCCGGCGGGCGGAGGGTGCGGGAACTGTGGAAGAGGTGATTCTGGACGGGAATGCGCTGGCCGAGGGGCAGAGCTTCATGGCGCTGGGCGATACCGACATCACGGACGACGGGCGGTGGCTCGCGTATACGGTCGATGCCACGGGGTTTCGCCAGTACACGCTGCATCGGAAGGACTTGCAGACGGGAGAGACGATTGCAGGGACGGTGGAGCGGGTGGGTTCCGTGGCGTGGGCTGCGGATTGCCGGACGCTTTTCTACACGGTCGAGGATGAGGAGCAGAAGCGGCAGTTTCAGCTCTGGCGGCATCGCCTGGGCGACCCACACGAGCTGGACCAACTGGTGTTTGAGGAGACGGATGAGCGCTTCAACGTGAGCGTGGGGCGGACGCGGGATGGCCGGTACCTGGTGATGGAGTCGGCGAGCCACATAACGAGCGAGTCGCGCTTTGTGGCGGCGGAGCGACCGGAGGACGAGTGGCGGTTGATCGCGAAGCGGGAGGATGAGCACGAGTATTCGATCGAACATCGGGACGGGGAGTGGCTGATCCGGACGAACGATCGCGGGCGGAATTTTCGGCTGGTTGCGGTGCCGGTCGAGACGCCGGGGCGCGAGCATTGGCGGGAGCTGATCTGGCATCGCGAGGCGGTGATGATCGAGGATGTCGAGGTCTTTCAGGATTTTCTGGTGAGCTGCGAACGCGAGCAGGGATTGCCGCGGCTGCGGCTGTATGGCTTCGAGGGAGGGATTCGTCCGACGGGAGAGATTGCTTTTCCCGAGCCGGTGTACAGCGCGTATCCGCACGTCAACCGGGAGTTTGCGACGAAATGCTTTCGTTACGGCTACCAGTCGCTGGTGACGCCGTCGTCGGTTTATGAATACGACACGGAGTCGGGCACCTCGACGCTGCTGAAGCAGCAGGAGGTGCCGGGGGGATTTGACCGGGCGCTTTACGCTTCGGAGCGGGTGTATGCGACGGCTGGCGATGGGGTGAAAGTGCCGGTGTCGGTGGTTTACCGGAAAGATCGCAGGACGAAGGGCGGGAATCCGCTGTATGTGTATGGCTACGGATCCTATGGATACTCGCTGCCGATCGGATTCAACGCGAACCGGCTGAGCCTGCTGGATCGCGGAGTGGTGATGGCGTATGCGCACATCCGCGGCGGCGGCGACCTGGGTACGCCGTGGCACGACGCGGGGAAGATGCTGGGAAAGCGAACTACCTTTACCGACTTCCTGGCCGTGGTGGAGCATCTGACCGAGACGGGCTGGGGGGATGCGAAGCGGGTAGCCATCGAGGGCGGCAGCGCTGGCGGGCTGCTGATGGGGGCGGTGACGAATCTGCGCCCGGAGCTGTTCCGGGTTGTGGTTTCGCATGTACCGTTCGTGGACGTGATGAACACGATGCTCGACGCGTCGCTTCCGCTGACAGTGCCCGAGTACGAGGAGTGGGGGAATCCGAACGAGCGCGAGTACTTCGAGTATATGTTGAGCTATTCTCCGTATGACAATCTAAAGCCAGGGAAATATCCTTCCATGCTGGTGAAAACCAGCCTGCACGACAGCCAGGTGATGTACTGGGAGCCGGCGAAGTATGTGGCGAAGCTGCGGACTCTGAAGACAGACGGCAATCCCCTGCTGCTGGTGACGAACATGAGCGCTGGACACGGCGGGGCAAGCGGTCGGTACGACTATTTGAAGGAGATTGCGTTCGACTATGGGTTTGTGTTGCGGGAGATGAGGATGGTGTGAATGGAGGATTCCGGTTGCTCCACAGTCCTGCTGTATAGCATACTGTATAGCATGAGCGTGGGGGCGCGACAGCAATGGCCGAGACGATAAAAACCCGAGTGTTCATGAGCGGCAGAAGCCAGCACGTGACGATTCCCGCCGAGTATCGGTTTGCCGGGAAAGAGGTATTTCTGCGCCGCGATGAGCGGAACGGGGACCTGATTCTTTCGCAATGCCCTGCGACGTGGGAGGAAATTTATGCGGCGCTCACTGCGGCGCGGATCCCTGACGACTTTCTTGCGGACCGCGATCAAGGTGTGGAGGAAGAACGGGCCGAGCTTTGAAGCGGCTTTATCTGCTCGATACCAACACGGTCAGCTACCTTGTGAACGGGAAGTCCCTGGCGGCGCGTGGCCGGCTTTCCTCGCTTGGTACGGACGAGATAGCGGCAATCTCGACGATTACAGAGGGTGAGTTGCGTTTTGGGCTAGCCCGTTTTGCGGTGGGGCAGGAGCGGTTGAGGGCTGTGGAGCTGCTGCTTCGGCGGCTGAAGGTTCTGGCCTGGGATCACGAGGCTGCGGGGGTTTACGGGACTCTGCGAGCGCGACAGGCGGCACAGGGCAAGTCGCTGGGCCCGCTGGACACGCTGATCGCGGCCCACGCGGTGTCGGTGGGAGCTACGCTGGTGACCAGCGACAAGGCGTTTCGATCCGTAGTTGATCTGGTGGCAGTGGAAAACTGGGCGACGGATCTCGTTTGAAGGGCTGGGTTTGAAGGGCTTGGCTCAAGGGCCTGGCTGGACGCGACCGCGTCAGCGCGCGAGTTCGGGGATGGCGTCGCCTTCGCCTGGGGCGAGGAAGAGGTTCTGTTCGAGGCCGTGCTGGCGGGTGTAGAGGTCGTAGTAGCGGCCTTTGAGCGCGTAGAGTTCTTCGTGGCTGCCGCGCTCGACAATGTTTCCGGCTTCGACGACGAGGATCTGGTCGGCGCGGCGGATGGTCGAGAGGCGGTGGGCGATGACGAAGGTGGTTCTGCCCTGCATGAGCTGGTTGAGGCCGGCCTGGATCATGGCTTCGGATTCGGAGTCGAGCGAGCTGGTGGCCTCGTCGAGGATGAGAATGCGCGGGTCGGCGAGCAGGGCGCGGGCGATGGAGAGCCGCTGGCGCTGACCGCCGGAGAGCTTGACGCCGCGCTCGCCGACGATGGTGTCGTAGCTCTGGGGAAAACGCTCGGCGAATTCGGCAAATTCATCGACACGCGCGGTTCGGCAGGCGAAGAGGAACTGTTCTTCGGTGGCGTCGGGGCGGGAGAACAGGATGTTTTCCCGGATGGAGCCGTCGAAGAGGAAGGAATCCTGGAGGACGACGCCAAGCTGGGAGCGGTAGGTGTCGAGGTTGACGGTGGAGAGATCGAAGCCATCGACCAGGACGCGGCCCGAAGTGGGTTTGTGGAAGGCGCAGACCAGGCTGATGATGGTGCTTTTGCCGGAGCCTGAGGAGCCGACGAGGGCGGTGACGGAGCCGGGCGGGACGGCAAAATCGACACCGTGGAGAACGGGCTTGCCTTCGTCGTACGAGAACCGGACCTGTTCAAAGTGAACATCGCCGACGATCTGGGGCATCTGGACGGTGCGGGTCGGGTCGGCGTTCTCTTCCATCTCGGCAAGGATTTCGGTGGTTCGGTCCAGGCCCGCGAAGGCCTCCGAAAGCTGGGTGCCGATGTTCACGATCTGGAAGACGGGGGCGATCATGAAGGCGAGAAAGGCGAGGTAGGAGACGTAATCGCCGATCTGCCAGCGGTGAGCCATGACCAGGTGGCCGCCCAGCCACATGACGATGCAGGAGACCAGGCCGAGGACGGTGGTGGAGGCGGCGGAGAGCGTGCTGGTCATGGTGAGCGAGCTGACGACGTTGCGCAGGAGGCGATCGACGCCGGAGCCGAAGACGAAGGATTCGCGGTCCTCGGCATGGTAGCCCTTGATGACGCGGACGCCGCCCAGGGACTCGGTGAGGCGCCCGGTGACCTCGGCGTTGATTTTGGCGCGTTCGCGGAAGATGGGGCGGATTTTCTTGAATCCGGACTGGAGGATGACGATGAAAAGCCCGATGACGGCGAAGACGGTGAGGGTGACAATGGCGCTGCGGTGAAGCAGATAGGCGAAGGCCAGGACGGAGGTGAGTGTGCCGCCGACGAACTCGACGAGGCCGGTTCCGATGAGGTTGCGGACGCCCTCGACATCGTTCATGATGCGGGCGACGAGGGCACCGGTGCGGTTGGAATCGTAGTAGGCGACGGAGAGCTGTCCGACGTGTTTCTGGACCTGTTTTCGCAGCTCGCTGATGAGCTTCTGTCCCTCTTTGGAGAGCAGTTGGGTGAGCGAAAACGAGGTAATAGCCTGAATGATGGTGGCGACAAAGACGGCGGTGATGAGCCGGGGCAGGAGCCGTGGCGCGGGATGGGCGGCGTTGAG
Organism: Acidobacteriota bacterium; assembly: GCA_021805265.1. Taxonomy (GTDB): domain Bacteria; phylum Acidobacteriota; class Terriglobia; order Terriglobales; family Acidobacteriaceae; genus Acidicapsa. Next base: position 16,376 of record JAJZFR010000165.1, read on the forward strand.
GACGCCATCGACGAGGAACTTGGTGAGGT
>JAJZFR010000362.1 GCA_021805265.1 Acidobacteriota bacterium
CTGCGCAGGAAGAATGAGAGATTTATCCACCCTTCGGTCGATGGCGAACTCTCGACTCGCTACGTAGAATGATGCCTTGCATGGAACCACGCAGACAGATCGGGCTGACCGTTGCCATTGCATTGGTTGTCGGAGAATTGATTGCTTCAGGCATCTTTCCCACTCCGTCCGAGATGGCAAAGTCGCTCGGCTCGCCCGCGCTGCCATCTGCGATCTGGTGCGGGATGGCGTTCATGACCTTCCGCGGAGCGCACTGCCGGCGTTTCCCCCGCGCAAACGCTGCGCCGATGGCAATCACCGAACCTTCCATACGCTGAAAGGATGAATTCACATGCCCCACATCGCACTCGATCCAGAGCAGCCCGGAATTCGCGGGGCCATGGCCTTTCGCCCTGAAACCGCAAAACCTCTCAATGAACTCGTCGAGGTCCTGCTGCGCGGCCCCGGCACGCTCACCCCCGGCGAGCGCGAGTTGATCGCCACGTATGTCTCCCACCTCAACGATTGCTACTACTGCCAGACCATTCACGGGGCCATTGCCGCCGCGCACCTGGGCGGCGACGAAGAACTGGTGAAGCGCGTCAAGGCGGACTTCCGGCACGCGGCTGTTTCCGAGAAGCTGAAAGCCCTGCTCGTGATCGCCGCCAAGGTACAGAAGGACGGCAAGAGTGTGACCGTGGAAGACGTAGCGAGCGCGCGCAAGCATGGCGCAACCGACCTCGAAATCCACGACGCCGTTCTCATCTCTGCCGCCTTCTGTATGTACAACCGCTACGTCGATGGGCTGGGTACGACACAGCCTCGCGATGAAGCCGCGTACCGCGAGCGCGGCAAAATTGTGGCCCGCGAAGGATACATCGCCGTCAGCAAGACCTACATTCCCGCAGCAACCGCAACCCGATAACAAGAACACGGAGAGCCATCATGGCCCACATCGCACTTCCTGAAAATCTTCCGGGCATCAGTGCCGGCTTTGCCTTTCGTCCGGAGACAGCAATGCCCATGCGAGAGCTGGCGCACATCCTGTTGCACGAGCCGGGAAGCCTTAGCCCTGGCGAGCGCGAACTGATCGCAACCTACGTCTCTTCGCAGAACGATTGTTACTTCTGCCAGACGAGCCATGGTGCGGCTGCCGCTTGTCATCTGAATAGTGAGGAGACGGTGAAGCAGGTCAAAAGGGATTTCCTGAGCGCCGACATCTCTCCCAAGCTCAAGGCGCTGCTCGCCATTGCGGGCAAGGTGCAACAGAGCGGCAAAAACGTGACTGCCGAAGACGTAGCCCAAGCGCGCTCCCACGACGCGACCGATCTCGAAATCCACGACACGGTTCTCATCGCAGCGGCCTTCTGCATGTACAACCGCTATGTGGACGGGTTGGACACATGGCAGCCCCGCGATGAATCCATGTATGCCGGGATGGGCCGCCACCTGGCCGACCACGGCTACACAAGACCGTCTCGTTAGAGCGTGTTTCCTCAATCAGAAAAATCCGGAAACACCTCGGATGAGACGCGCAATCAAAGCGGGTCACAGGAAATCGACCGAAGCCGCTTCGGCAGATATGAAACACGCTATAGCAACGACCCAAAGACAAAGAGCCTGGAGGCCCCCTGGGTGGATCGTCCCGACAGCATCACAAATCACGGAGAGGACAGCCTGCGCTATCCCGGCTGGCGGGTGGTCGTCATCTGCCAGATTGGCGTACTGTCGGGCATCGCCACCCTCTTCTTCACCCTCTTCACCCTTTTTATCAAGCCCTGGCAGCATGACTTTGGATGGAAAAGAGAGCAGATATCGCAGGCTTTCACCCTGGCTGCCATGTCTGTGGCGATCTGCTCGCCGATCATGGGCAGGATTCTGGACCGGTTCGAGCCGCGAAAACTGATTGCCGGAATGATGGTGGCTTTCGGGTTGGGATTCGCTTCGCTGGCCGGGCTGACGCCGAATCTTGGCCGGCTCGAAGCCACGGCGGTCTTTCTCGGCATCGCAGGCACTGGAACCTACCAATTGGGGTATGCGCGCATCGTAGCCGGTTGGTTCGATCGCCGTCTGGGAGCAGCCTTGTCGGTTGTGGTCGCTGGCTCGGGCATCGGTTCGCTCGTTCTCCCGCCCCTTGTCCAGCATTCGATTACGGTCCATGGATGGCGGCCGACCCTCCTCATTCTGTCGATCCTGCCCCTGTTCGTCGGGGCGCCGCTCACCTATTTGTTTGCTCCTTCACCCCGCAACCCCTCCCCGCGCAAACGCTCCGGTCCGCCCTCCAGCCCGGTCACCGGAATATCCTGGAGTCAGGCGCTCACGACCCGCAGTTTCTGGTTGATCGTTCTCGGAGTAGGCTGCATGTCGCTGGCAGAAAACGGCGTGCTTGTGCATCTGGCCCCGATGTTGAGCGACCGTGGGCTGAAAGCAGAAGACGCCGCTTTCATTGTCTCCATCCTCGGCGGTTCAGCCGTGGCCGGGCGTCTGCTACTTGGCTGGATTCTGGACTACGTGGAGGGTGCGGGTATCGCTATGGGCGCTCTCCTTCTGGCGGGCAGCGGCATCTTTTTCCTTGGCCGGGCGCAGTCGTTTCACGCCGCCGCGCTGGCCTCGCTGGTCGCGGGCCTGGGAATGGGCTGCGAATACGACTTGATTCCCTACATGTTCAAGCGATACTTCGGCATGAAGTCGTTCTCCACGCTGTACGGCCTTTCTTACAGCGTGTACGCCGTCGCCGGCGGGACCGCGCCACTGCTCCTCGGCTATGTCTATGACGCAACAGGATCGTACACTCGAATCCTCTCCCTGTTTTCCATTCTCGCGGCAGGCGTGTCTCTGGCCATGCTGACACTCCCTGCCTATCGCTATGCTGCGTCGTCAACCAATGCCCTTGCATCTCTTCCCATGGAAACGGAGGCAGCCATTGAACACAACTGAGCAGCAGCCCATCGAGGGAAAAGGATCGCGGGAAGATGGGGCGGGCTGTTGTGAGCGGGTTGTCCGCTACAATTAGCAGAATGCTTTGGCCGCCTGGAAGCATGGAGCTTCGGCGAGCCTGGCGCATCGGATGCTTATGCTAACTTCTTCATTACCGGAAGCACTTACCTTTGATGATGTCCTGCTGATTCCTGCACTTTCGGATGTGGTTCCGACGCAGGTGAGTACGCAGACCCGGCTTACCGCAGCCATCACGTTGAATACGCCGCTGATTTCTGCGGCGATGGACACGGTGACGGAGTCGCGGATGGCGATCGCAATGGCGCAGCAGGGCGGGATCGGGATTGTGCATCGGAATCTTTCGATTGCCGAGCAGGCGGGCGAGATCGACAAGGTGAAGCGGTCAGAGAGCGGGATGATCGTGGACCCGGTGACGATCGAGCCGGATCAGCCGATAGCGGCGGCGCTCGAGGTGATGCGTCGGTACAAGATTTCTGGCGTACCGGTGACGCGGGGCAAGCGGCTGGTGGGGATATTGACGAATCGCGATCTGCGGTTCGAGACGCGCTCGGACGTGCCGATCAACGACGTGATGACGAAGACGGACCTGATCACGGTTCCGGTGGGTACGACGCTCGAAGAGGCGGAGCTGATCCTGCACCAGCATCGAGTGGAAAAGCTGCTGGTGGTGAACGATCAGTACGAGCTGAAGGGCCTGATCACGGTGAAGGATATTCAGAAGAAGCTGAAGTATCCGAACGCGTCGAAGGACTCGAAGGGCCGACTGCGCGTGGGCGGGGCGATTGGTGCGACGGGGGATTATCTGGAGCGCGCGGCGGAGCTGATTCGGGCGCGCTGCGACGTGTTGGCGATCGACTCGGCGCATGGTCACTCGACACGGGTTCTCGAAGCGGTTCGCGAGGTGAAAAAGGCGTTTCCCGAAATTGGTTTGCTGGCGGGCAATGTGGCGACCTATGAAGGGACGCTGGCGCTGATCGACGCCGGGGCGGACGCGATCAAGGTGGGCTTCGGGCCGGGATCGATCTGTACGACGCGGGTGGTGACGGGCGCGGGGATGCCGCAGATTACGGCGATAGCCGAGGCGTTTCGCGCGGCGCAGGAGCGCGGCATTCCGGTGATCGCCGACGGCGGAATCAAGTACTCGGGCGAGGTGACGAAGGCGATTGCGGCGGGTGCGAGCAGCGTGATGATCGGTTCGCTGTTTGCGGGTGTGGACGAAAGCCCCGGCGAGACGATTCTGTACCAGGGACGGTCGTTCAAGAGCTATCGCGGGATGGGTTCGCTGACGGCGATGGCGCTGGGGTCGAGCGAGCGCTACTTCCAGAGCCGGGACGACATGGAAGCAGCGGCAAGCGGTACGGAGAGCGTGGTGCAGCGGGAGCGATCAAGCCAGAACCGGCTGGCGAAGTTTGTGCCGGAGGGAATCGAAGGACGGGTTCCGTATCGCGGCCCGCTCGAGGGGATGGTGCTGCAACTGGTGGGCGGATTGCGCTCGGGGATGGGTTACCTGGGCTGCGCTTCGATCGGGGAGTTGCAGGAGAATGCGCGGTTTGTGCGAATTTCGAGCGCGGGGCTGAGAGAGAGCCACGTGCACGACGTAATCATCACGCGCGAGGCTCCGAATTATCACGTGGAGTAAGCGGGATGGGTGGGCGCAGTTACGGCGACTTACCCGAGGATTTTCCGAAATCGTGTAACTCCATGCAAGCTGCCCGGATGGATTTTTCCGGGAAACCGACCAGAGAGTCTTTCATTTCACGCTGTTGTATTCTTTGTCCGTGACGGGCCTGCGCCAGATGGTTGGTCCTTTTTGCGTCGGCGTAATCGCGATATAGGCAAAGCTGCTGTGTGGCGCTGCTGCGTGCCAATGCTCCACGCCGGGAGGGCACTTGATCACATCTCCCTGGTGGACGATCTGGACCGGCTTGCCCTTTTCCTGGTAGTAGCCGGTGCCCTGGGTGATGAGAAGCACCTGACCTGCTGGATGGATATGCCAATCGAGCTTTGCGCCGGGGCCATAGGTCGCGAGGGCAATACCGGGATCGAAGGTGCTGTCTCCCACATTGAGTTCATTCAGCCAGATGTTTCCGGTGTGATTTTTCGTGTGGGATAGCTCTCCCCTGGGGAAAGCTGTGCCGCTCGTTTGTGCCTGGCCCTGGAGGCCGCATAAACCGCCAGCCACAAGGGCGATCATGCAGAGTCCTGTTCTCATTTTTTCTCCTTTGGAACTTCCTTCTGCTGGGAAGACTTCTGCTGGAAGACTTCTCTGGCGACTGCAACCGCGTTCACGGCGTTCGGCCACCCGGTGTAGAAGGCCAGTTGCGTAATGACCTCGACGATCTGGTCCTGGGTTACGCCGTTTTCAAGGGCAAGCCGAATATGAGACCTCAACTGTTCCGGCCGATTCATCGCAATGAGCGCAGCCACCGTAATCAGGCTGCGATCACGCTTCGCAAGCTCCGGGCGCTCCCAGACATCGCCAAAGAGGACGTCGTCCGTCAACTCCGCCAATTTTGGATCGATGTCGCCCATGAGATTCCGGGCTGCCGACGGTTGTTTCGTCATGACTCCAACTCCTTCCGATGCGGACGGAAGGTTCGCATACTGCTCGTCGCTGACCTTTTCCATCCATTCCACTGATTTGCCGTCGATCTGTTCGACGATGGCGATGTGCGTCATCGAACTGTTCTTGGCTGCCCCGTGCCAGTGCTTCTGCCCAGGTGGAATCCAGACCACGTCGCCGGGATGGATTTCCTGTATCGGATCGCCCCAGCGCTGGACCAGGCCGGTGCCCGCCGTCACAATGAGGATCTGGCCCAGGGGGTGCGTGTGCCACGCAGTGCGTGCGCCGGGGTCGAACGTGACGAGGGCACCGGAGGTACGCGCCGGAGCAGCCGCACGGAAGAGCGGCTCGACGCGCACGGTGCCGGTGAAGTGCTCGTCTGGCACCAGCCGTGATGGCTGCGAGCCACTCCGGATGATTTTGATCGCACCCGGATCGTTGGGAGTCTGGCTCTGCAAACCAGACGGAAGGATGCAGAGCGAAATCACAAGCGTTACGAAGACCTTCATGGTATCCCTTCCAGCTCCCGCGCCAAGGATAGGCTCAGAGTCCGGTCATCTTCAACATCGGTTCCGGGAGGCGCGCGCCTTCGAGCTTGAGGCCGGAAGCACCCTCGTCGATGAGGCGGAGGTCGTCCTGGCTCAACTCGAGGTTCGCAGCGCCGAGGTTTTCCTCGAGGCGGTGCAGCCTGGTGGTGCCGGGGATGGGCACGATCCACGGCTTCTGCGCCAGCAGCCAGGCCAGCGCGACCTGGGCCGGAGTTGCGCCTTTGCTTTCCGCAACGGTCTTGACCAGCGCAACCAGCGCCATGTTGGCCTTGCGCGCCTCGGGTGAGAAGCGCGGCACGATGTTTCGGAAATCGGTTGCATCGAACTTTGTATTTTCGTCGATCTGGCCGGTCAGAAACCCGGCTCCCAGCGGGCTGAACGGGACGAAGCCGATGCCCAGCTCTTCGAGCGCGGGCAGCAGCTCAGCCTCGGGACCACGCCAGAAGAGCGAGTACTCGCTCTGCACGGCGGCGACGGGATGGACGGCGTGGGCCCGGCGAATCGTCTCCACTCCGGCCTCCGACATGCCGAAGTGTTTGACCTTGCCCTGGGTAATCAGCTCTTTGAGCGCCCCCGCAACGTCTTCAATGGGTACGTTCGGATCTACGCGGTGCTGGTAGAAGAGGTCAATATGGTCAGTTTGCAGACGTTTGAGGGCAGCTTCCGCCACGAGCTTGATGTGCTCCGGTCGGCTGTTGGTTCCACCGGAGCGCGCACCCGTCTCCATGTTGATGTCAAAACCGAATTTGGTGGCGATGGTTACCTTGTCCCGCAACGGCCGGAGGGCTTCACCGATCAGTTCTTCGTTGGCGAAGGGACCGTAGGCTTCGGCGGTATCGAAGTGCGTCACGCCGAGTTCAAAGGCGCGGCGAAGCAGTTGGATCATCTGGCCCTTGTCCGCCGGCGGGCCATAGCCCGAAGTCATGCTCATGCAGCCGAGACCAATTGCCGCTGCTTCCAACCCGTTCGTCCCCAGAGTTCGCTTCTGCATTGTTTCTCTCCCTTTGCAGTGTAGGGCCAGGCACAGTCGGCGGGCTTTCCCGATTCTGCCGATCTTTTGCACAATCCTCTTGCGGGCAAGTGAAACTTCCCTTTACTGCGGGGGAACCTCTGCGGCAGGGATGGCGCGATTGCGCCACCTTCGAGACGGCTTACGCTTTAGAGTCAGAAGAGAGGCAACGAGTGGATTGGCAGTGCAAGCGTTCAACCACAAATCGCGGCAAGGAATGACGGGTCTGAGCGTGGCCTTTGCACTGCTGCTCTCTGCCACGGCGCAGGCGCGCGTGGCAGTTGCCCGACTGACGCCGAGCGAAGCGTGCTTTGCCGCCGCTGCGGAGCTGCGGACAAGGCTGGAAGCCAAGCCTGCTGCGGAACGAAGCCGGGGCAATTATGAGCAGACGCTGGATGCGTTTCGCGCGGTCTATCATCGCTGGCCTGAGGCGGGGAAAGCTCCGGCGGCGGTGGAGGCTGTGGCGGAGTTGCTGGCCGAGGAGGGTCGGGGGCTGCGGGACGAGCATGCCTTCGAGGCGGCGCGGGGGCAGTATGAGTTTCTGCTGAAGCAGTATCCGACCAGCCCGCAGGTGGCCGAGGCTCTGTTGAACGAAGGCGAGCTTTGCCGCAACGAACTGGGAGACAAGGCTTGTGCGCGGGCGAAACTGCGCACAGTGTTGAAGCGATTCCCGGATAGCTCGTATGCGGAGCAGGCCGGGCTGGACTTGACGACCCAGGTCCGAAAATCCGGGGCTATCGACCTGGGGCAGCCTGCGTCAAGTTCCGGGTTGGGTGGGGACCCAGGTCTCAAAAGCGAGACCTGGGGCACCCGGATTGATTCCGGACTGGAGGGGAGTGGGAACCCAGGTCCGAAAGTCCGGGACCTGGGGCACCCTGCGTCAAGTTTCGGGTTGGGTGGGAACCCCGGTCTCAAAAGCGAGACCTGGGGCACCCGGATTGATTCCGGACTGGAGGGGAGTGGGAACCCAGGTCCGAAAATCCGGGACCTGGGGCACCCGGTGTCAACTTCCGGGTTGGAGGCCAATGCGCCGAGTGCCGGGATTGCGCCGACTATGGCGGAGGAACACGTGGGCGGGGTGGTGCGGATTACCGGGATGCGGCACTGGTCGAACCCGACCTCGACGCGGATCGCCATCGACCTGAGCGGGAAGGTGGAGTACGAGGCGTCACGGGTTCCGAATCCGGATCGGATTTTCTTTGACCTGCATGGAGCGCGGCTGGCGGCGGGTTTGAACGGGCGCGAGGTGGAGGTGATCGACGATGGTTACCTGAACCGGATACGCGCGGCACAGTACCGGGCGGACGTGACGCGGGTGGTGTTGGACGTGACCGAGGTGAGCGAGTATTCGGCGTTTCTGCTGCCGAATCCGTGGCGGCTGATTATCGATATTCACGGGGGCAAGCCTGTGGGTGGCGCGGCGGGCAGCCGGACACAGCCGTCTGAGGCTGCCCATGTCGGCGCGAGGGAGAGCAGCGCGGAGGAGAATACGGAGGCTGAGGTGGCCGGGCTGAGCAACGCTCCGACGCGCGAGAGAGCGACGACCGGACCGACCAGCGCGCCGGTTTCGGCGGAGGTTTCGGGAGTGGTTTCGGGGCCGAGCGCTGGGCAGGCGGCTGGTGCGGGGGTTGGCGCGGGGGTTGGCGCGGGGGTTGGTGCGGGTGCTGGAGCGGGGGGTGCGCGACGGCGCGGACGGCAGCCCGCGGATGCTTCTGCGGAGACCGCCTGGGCGGTGCCTGAGGCGGCGGAGCCGACGGCGGATGGGGAGCGGTCGCTGGTGCGTGCACTGGGGTTGAAGGTGGGCCGGATCGTGATCGATGCGGGGCACGGCGGGCACGATTCGGGGACGCTGGGTCCGGGCGGGATCGAGGAGAAGGACGTGGTGCTGGACGTGGCGCTGCGGACCGGGCGGCTGCTGCACCGGCAACTGGGCGCGCAGATTGTTTATACGCGGGACGACGACACGTTCATTCCGCTGGAGACGCGGACGGCGATTGCGAACAAGGCACAGGCGGACCTGTTTCTATCGATCCATGCGAACTCGAGCGCGGAGCCTGAGGCGCGCGGGGTGGAGACGTATTATCTGAACTTTACGACGGATCAGAATGCGCTGGAGGTAGCGGCGCGGGAGAATGCGCTTTCGAGCGGCGGGGTACACGAGCTTTCGGATCTGGTGAAGAAGATTGCACTGAAGGACAAGATTGACGAGTCGCGGGAGTTCGCAGCGGACGTGGACGAGAGCCTGTATGCGGATTTGGAGGGCGGGAATGCTGACTTCAAGGACCGTGGGGTGAAGAAGGCTCCGTTTGTGGTGCTGATCGGTGCGCAGATGCCTTCGGTGCTGGCGGAGATCAGCTTTCTGACGAATCCGGAGGACGCGGCGAAGCTGCGCCAGTCGGCGTGGCGGGAGCGGATTGCGGAGAGCCTGGCAGCAGGGGTGGAGCGGTATCTGCGCGGGTTGAGCGGGGTACGACCAGCGTCGGCTGGGAGCGGGAGCCTGAAGGCCGGCGGGGGCGAATAAGCGCGAATCCTTGTCGATGCAAAGCCGATACGAAGTCCATGCAAAGTCCATGCGAATAGTTCTATCCAATATCGGGACGATGGGGGATGTACATCCGCTGATCGCGATAGCGCTCGAGCTGAAGCGGCGCGGGCATGATCCTGTGCTGGCTGCTCCGGAGGTGTTTCGTGAGCGGGTGCGTCCGCTTGGGTTGGAGTTTCACTCGGTACGTCCGGATATTGACCCGAAGAATACGGAGCTGGCGGCGAGGATTTACGAGCCGCGGCAGGGTACGGAGTACGGGCTGCGGCGGTTCCTGTTTCCGGCGCTGCGGGCGAGCTTCGACGACCTGATGGCGGCGGTGACGAGTCCGCGGCGGGCGGACCTGATGGTGGTGGGAGAGCTGAACTACGCCGGTCCGCTGGTGGCGGAGCGGACGGGGATTCCGTGGGCGAGCACGATGCTGGCTCCGATCAGCTTCTTTTCGGCGTACGATCCGCCGGCGCTGCCGATGCATGAGTGGCTGGCTGGGGCGTATGGTCGTGTGCCGGGGATCGGCTGGGCGATTGGCGGGCTGGCGCGGGGCATGAGCCGGAGGTGGCCGGAGCCGATCTACCGGTTGCGGCGGGAACTGGGGCTGGGGCGGGGCGCGAATCCGCTGTTTGCGGGGAAGCATTCGCCGCATCTGGTGCTGGCGCTGTTCAGCCGTGCGCTGGGCGAGCCGCAGCGGGACTGGCCGGCGCGGACGGAGCAGACGGGATTCTGTTACCACGACGCGGACTCGGGGATGGAATGGCTGCCGGAGCCGGTGGAGGAGTTTTTGGCTGCGGGCGGGGCGCCGGTGGTGTTTACGCTGGGATCGGCGGCGGTGATGACGGCGGGGGATTTTTTTGCTGTGGCTGCGGAGGCTTGCGAAAGGCAGGGCGAGCGGGCGGTGCTGCTGATCGGGCCGGATGCGCGGAATCGGCCACAACGCAGGCTGCCGGAGACGATCTGCGTGGCCGAGTATGCGCCGCATTCGCTGCTGTTTCCGCGCGCGCGGGCGGTGGTGCATCAGGGCGGGGTGGGGACGGTGGCGCAGTGCCTGCGCGCGGGCAAGCCGATGTTGATCGTTCCATGGAGCCACGACCAGCCGGATAACGCGTGGCGGATGACGCGGCTGGGCGTGGGCCGGACGGTGCGGCGGCGGGAGTGGACGGTGAGCCGGGTTTGCCGGGAGCTGGACGCGCTGCTGGGCCGGGCGGGAGGTGGGTCGGAATATGCGCGTCGGGCGGGAGAGATTGCGATGGAGGTTGGGGGCGAAGTTGGACACGGGGACGGCTGCCGGGCGGCATGTGATGCGCTGGAGCGGCTGGCTGGGGCGAAGAGCGGGTTGGGGTGAGTACGCGCGCCTGCGGAGCGACCGGAGGAGTCGGGCTGCGCAGGCACAAAAACGAGGCAGGCGGTGAATCGGGCGGTGATTCGGGATCGTCTGCGTTAGTAGGAGATTGCCAGGGTGAGCGGCAGATCGCGGGATGAGCCTCCGACCAGGATGGAGTATTTTCCTGGGACAAGTTTCCAGGAGTCGCTGGCCTCGTCATAGACGGTGAGGCGATCACGGCTGACTGGAACGGAGACCTGTTTCGACTCGCCGGGGTTCAGTTTTACGCGCATCCAGCCGACCAGCCGCCGGGGCGGCTCCCCGGCGGAATCGGGCAGGGCGGCATAGACCTGGGAAATTTCCGTTCCGGCGCGAGTGCCCGTGTTTTTCAGCGTAAACGAGACGGTGGGCGACTCTCCGGGAGACACGGAGAGATTGGAGTAGGCGTAGGTGGTGTAGGAGAGGCCAAAGCCGAAGGGGAAGAGAACGGGCTTCTTTTCGGCGTCGTACCATTTGTAGCCTACTTTGAGACCTTCGTCGTAGTTCACGTCGAAAGATGGGCCGAGGACCATGAGGCTTGCAGCCAGGCCAGGGAAGCCGGGCAGGCGCGGCGCGGGGTGTTCGGCGGTGGGGGTGGGCGGGTTGATTTTGATCGGATGGGGCAGGTCGGCTTCACTCAGCGGGAAGGTGAGCGGGAGTTTGCCGGAGGGGTTGACGTCGCCGAAGAGGAGATTGGCAATGGCCTGGGAACCGCGAATTCCCGGATACCAGGATTCGACGACGGAGGTAACCTTGTCGATCCACGGCATGAGGACGGCACCGCCTGTTTCGAGCACCACGATGGTATTCGGGTTGGCTGCGGCGACGGCTTCGATGAGTGCATCCTGATTGTCTGGCAGCCCGAGATTGGGCAGGTCTACGCCCTCGGACTCATGCTGAACGGCGAAGACGATCGCGACCTGGGAGGATTTTGCCAGCGCAGCAGCCGAGGCCAGGTCGGTGCCGGGGTCGAATTTCACGACGGCGCTCGGAGCCTTTTCGCGGATGCCTTTGAGGGGAGCCGAGCGATGATAGGCGGTGATCAGGAAAACAGCCATTGGATTGTTGGCGAGTTCCGGTGGCGGAGGCACGGCACTGCCGCCCGCAGGGGATACCTGTGAGGAGCCGCCGCCGGAGATAACGCCCACGTCCGCGTGGCCGCCGATTACGGCGATGGATTGGACCGACGCAGCACTGAGTGGCAAGAGGTTCCGGTTATTTTTCAGCAGGACGGATCCCTTTTCTTCGACCTTTTGCGCGACTTCAAAGCCTTTCATGACGTCCGGCGCCTGGGGCTGCGGAGGATCGTCCACGATGCCGGAATCGAATTCGGTGCGAAGGATGCGGTGGACCATGTCATTGAGCCTGGCCATGGGAACCTGGCCGGTTTCGACGGCCTTTTTCAAGGGTTCGCCGAAGGATTCCCGGCCCGGCATCTCGATGTCGAGACCGGCCATGGCGGCCTGGACCGTGCTTTGTGTTGCGCCCCAATCGGAGACGACAAAGCCCTTGAATGCAAAGTCCTTTTTGAGCACGTCGGTGAGGGTGTATGGGTATTGGCAGGCATAGGTGCCGTTGATCTGGTTGTAGGCGCACATGACGGCACCGGCGCCGGAGTCTTTCAGCGCAATCTGAAACGCGAGCAGATCGCTCTCGCGCATGGCGCGCTTGCCGATGATCGAGTTGACGGTGGTTCGGCCGTTGTCCTGGTCATTGACGGCGTAGTGCTTCACATCGGTGATGAGGTGGAGCGCTTTTTCGGCTTTGAGTTCCTGCCCGGCCAGAGTTCCGGCGAGCAGGGGGTCTTCGCCTTTGTATTCGAATGTGCGGCCATCGCGCGGTTCCCGGATGAGGTTGATGCCGGAGCCGAGGGACATGTTGAATCCGATGGACCGAAGCTCGTTGCCGATCATGGTCCCAATCTCGAACGAGAGTGCGGGGTCCCAGGCTGCGGCCATGGCCTCGGCGGAGGGCAGCGCAGTGGCATATCGCCCCCTGGCGCCGGCTCCTGAGATGCCCTCGACGGAATCGGACATCTGGAGATCGGGGATGCCGAGGCGGGGGACACCGGGGATGAAGCCTCCCGCGGAGATTGCGCGGGTTCCTGGGCCTGATTCCGGCGGCACGAACATGGCCTGCCAGCCGAGGCCGTGAACGAGCTGAATCTTTTCGTCGAGGGTCAGTTCCTTGACCACCATGTCGGCGCGGGTATCGGGGGAGAGGGTGGTGTCAGACCAGGGATAGTGTTTGGGTTGGGAGATGGCTGGGAACTGCGCCATTGCCCAAGTGGATGAAAGAAGGGCTGCGCCCAGGGTGACGGAACCGGCAATGCGCTTGTTGAATCCTGATTTCTTCTGAAATTTCATCCTTGCTCCAAACACCTTTCCAGCTCCGGTAAAGGCACTTCACGGTCGCGCGGTCGCGCTTTTTTCTTTGGTTCAGTCGAGGGCGAGACGGAATGGAAATTCGCGAGTTGCCGGAGCAAGCTGACGATACCGAGCCGGGAGTGAGTTGTCAATGGAAGGAAGGTTGGTGTGGGGCTGGCTTTGAAACGACAGGTTTCGCTTGATCCTTCCCAATCCTGCGCAAGGCCCCGGCCGAAATGACCTGGACGCTCTTCGCCACGGTCAGACGATTCATCAAGGAGGACGCAAAAGCAAGTGCAATAGTACTGCACTTCAGCCAATTATCAATTGACTTTCTTTTTGAATTTGGGTAGTGCATCTCGCCCGATACCTGATCCTTTCGTCGCGAAAGCAGATCAGTTGGAACTGCTTTCGTAGCCTGTATTGTGATCGGCGCAACGGCTTGACTCGTATCCTCATTCTCTTGGATACAAGCAACAATTTATATTGGGGGTACAGTTCGATGGATAGCAGTGGATTGCAGAGAATTTCAGCCGGCGCGGCTTCGCCAGGGGGAAAGCGATAGGCTGATGCTTCCAGCGATTCGGCTACGAAGTCGTCTGTGGGAATATCACGGGCTGTCATTTGGATTGTCGGGAGTACGAGCATGGAGAAAGACGTTTTACTCGAAATTTTGAAGCAAAACCAACATACGAGCCACTTCTCTTTCGATAGGGTTACGGAAGAAACTGCGAACTTGCGATTGAACGATAAAGCAGCATCCATCGGCTTTATCTATCGCCACATCGGTGAAACGATCCATCTATTCGGTCAATTTTTCGGCATATCAACGGACGTGAAAAACACGACGATAGGCGAAATCGATACCGGCCAGCATCCGGACGTGATCCAGAGCAGAGATATGATCGAGCGAGGATACAAGATGCTTCAAGACCTCGTGAAAAACAGCTCTGAAGAAGATTGGTTGAAACCAGTCGATACCCCATTTTTTGGTACTGTTTCCAGGATAAGGTTGTTCGCTCATGTGCTTTTTCACACCTCCCATCATGCAGGCCAAATCTCACTGACGTTGTCAAAGGGGAGGAGATACGGCGCGGCTTCGTCAGGGGAGAAGGCGACAGGCTGATTCTTCCCGCGATTCGGCAACGAAGTCGTCTGCGGGGATACCAAGGGCCGCCATTTCGATTGCCATGCGCCCAGTAGAACGCCGTTGGCGGACCGGTGGATTTGCACCGAAACCCTAACTAAATTGGCTGGCGGCGCGGAATGAGTTCGAGACAGCAACAGGGCGCGGAGTAAACTCCGCGCCCTGTTGATTGTTTCGGATTCTGCCAGAATCCCTGGGGATTCCTAGAGAGGCTGGACGTCAGCGGCCTGCCAGCCCTTGGGACCCTTTACCACGTTGAACTGGACGGCCTGACCTTCTTGCAAGCTCTTGAAGCCATTCGAGTTGATGGCGGAGTAATGCACGAAGACATCTTCGCCGTTCTGACGCGAGATAAAGCCAAAGCCCTTCGCGTCGTTAAACCATTTCACAGTACCTTGTTCCATTTGATTCGTATTTCCTGAACTTTGAATTGCGCTGGAGTGAAACGGAGCGAACACTGGCAGAATCTTGCTTGGTTGGGCGAGTACTGCTCACGCCCGGTTCGGATCTAACGCTGAATCCATGGTAACACTGTTCTGGAAAAACGGGTACGAAAATCGGTAACCGGAGGGAAGAATGCTGAAAAGGTGCGATTTTGGGCGGGATGGGAAGAACGTGCTAAGGTGAACTTTCGCTATGAATGAGCCGCGGAGATGGAGTGAATTGGCGGGATTGCTGGAGCCTGCGCTGGAGCGGCTGGGGCGCGGTTTTGCCGGGTTGCCGGAGAGCGAGGCTGCGGTTGGGCCGGTCGCTCGGCAGGCGCTGGAGGCGGTGCTGAGCGAGGTCGCCGACCGGCTGGGGGATAACTACCCCTATTTTCATCCGCTGTATGCGGGTCAGATGTTGAAGCCGCCGCATCCTGTGGCGCAGGCGGCGTATGCGCTGGCGATGACGCTGAACCCGAACAATCATGCGCGGGATGGGGGTCGGGCCAGCTCGGAGATGGAGCTCGAGGCGGTTGCCGGGATTGCGCAGATGTATGGGTGGGGACGGGAAGGATTTCTGGGACACCTGACCTCGGGCGGGACGTTTGCCAATCTGGAGGCCTTGTGGGTTGCGGGTCAGCTTGTGCCGGGCGGGCGGGTGGTGGCTTCGGCTCAGGCGCACTACACGCACCAGCGAATCAGCGGGGTGCTGGGGATTCCGTTCCGAGAGGTTGCGGCGGACGGGCGCGGAGGGATGGACCTGAATGCGCTCGAAGCGGAGCTGCGGCGGGGCGAAGTTGGTACCGTGGTGGCAACCCTGGGAACGACGGCGCTGGGTGCCGTGGACCCGTTGGCAGAGATATTGGAATTGCGCGAGCGATATGGGTTTCGAGTTCATGTGGACGCGGCGTATGGAGGATATTTCCGGCTGATTTCAGGCGTGTTGGATGCGCCGGCGCGGCGGGCCTTCGAGGCGATGAGCAGGGCGGACTCGATCGTGATCGATCCGCACAAGCATGGGTTGCAGCCTTATGGTTGCGGGTGTGTGCTGTTTCGGGATGCGTCGGTGGGTCGGTTTTACAAGCATGATTCGCCGTACACGTACTTTACGTCGGGAGAGCTGCACCTGGGCGAGATCAGCCTGGAATGCAGCCGGGCGGGGGCGTCGGCGGTGGCGCTGTGGGCGACCGAGCGACTGTTGCCACTGGTTCGGCTGGGCGAAGCGGGGGATGAGTTTGCGCGCGGGCTGGCTGCCGGTCGGCGTGCGGCGCTCGAGTTGGACGGGCGGTTGCGGGGGGATGATCGATTCGAGGCTTTGCCGGGCGGGCCGGAGCTGGATATTGTGGTTTGGCGTGTGCGGGCAGGGTCGGCGGCGGAGAGTTCGCGGCGGG
>JAJZFR010000006.1 GCA_021805265.1 Acidobacteriota bacterium
GCGTAGCCGCAGACGGGGCAACTGGCGATGAGATCTTCGCCCGCTTCGGTGTAGACCATGAACTCCTGGGACTGCGAGCCGCCCATGGCTCCGGAGTCGGCATCGACGGCGACGAAGCTGAGGCCACAGCGGGAAAATATCCTGCGGTAAACGGCGTCGTGGAGATCGAAGCTCCGGTCGAGGCCTGCGGCGTCGAGATCGAAGGAGTAACTGTCCTTCATGGTGAACTGGCGCACACGCAGGAGGCCGGATTTCGGTCGCGGCTCGTCGCGGAACTTGGTTTGAATCTGGTACCAGATCTGGGGCAACTGTTTGTAGCTGCGCAGCTCGCGGCGGGCAATCTCGGTCATGATCTCTTCGTGGGTCATGGCGAGGCAGAGTTCGGCCCCTTTGCGGTCTTTGAGGCGGAACATGTTTTCGCCCATGCCGGTCCAGCGTCCGCTCGGCTCCCAGGCTTCGCGGGGGTTGAGCGCCGGCAGGAAAAACTCCTGGCCGATCTGATCCATCTCCTGGCGGATGATGGCGATGATCTTGTTGAGGGATCGCTGGCCGAGAAAGAGGTAGTTGTAGATGCCGGCGCCGAGCTGGCGAATGTAACCGGCGCGCAGGAGGAATTTGTGGCTTGCGACCTCGGCGTCCGAGGGCGCTTCGCGAAGCGTGGGGATGAAGAGTTTGGACCAGCGATGCATTGAAAATATCTCGATTTGAAAAGATTGCAGCAACAACCTCGCCCAATCTTAGTGGATTGGGCGAGGTTGCACTTGCCTGATTCTATACGTTGCACTCGGGTTCGATTTTTGAAGAGATGCGCAACGGCGGAATTGGAAGTGGCCGGATTGCCGTGCGGATGAGTATGCCGCATTGCATCGGGGTGACGGAGAAGCGTTTTGTGGAGTAGCATGGACGCGTCTTCAGCGGCAGGGCTGAAGCGGGAGGCAGCGGCGGATGGAAGAGACACGGCGCGAGGTGCTCAGACGGCTTGGCTGGGCAGGGGCTGGGGCGACGATGTTGCCATGGATAGCGAAAGCAAGCGGAAATTCAGGCGCTTGTCCCTTTCGACTGGCGGTGATCAACGACGAGATTACACAGGACTTTGAACTGGCGTGCAAGATTACGTCGGTGGATTTCGGGCTGCATTGGATCGAGCTTCGTTCGATGTGGAACAAGAGTCTTGCCGATCTGACGGCGAAAGAGATCGAGGATGCGCGCAAACTTCTCGCGGAGTACAAACTCCGGGTGACGGACATCGCGAGTCCACTCTTCAAGACGGATTGGCCGGGAGCGCCGCGCTCGAAGCAAAGCGAGCGACGGGATGAGTTTCATGCGGACTTCGATTCGGCTGCGCAGGACAAGCTGCTGGAGCGGTGTATCGAGCTGACGAAGTTGTTCGAGACGGACCGCATTCGCTGCTTTGATTTCTGGCGGCTGGACGACCAGAAGCCGTATCGCGCGGCGATCAATGCTCGTCTGCAGCAGGCTGCCGAGCGCTGCGCGCGGGATCATGTGATTCTGCTGCTCGAGAACGAGATGTCCTGCAACACGGCCACGGGCGCGGAGTCTGCCGCCGTGCTGGCCGCGATACCGAATCGCAACTTCATGCTGAACTGGGATCCGGGCAACGCCGCAGCGCTCTACAGTGTGCCGTATCCCGCGGGCTACGACCTGCTGCCGAAGGAGCGCATCGGTCACTGCCACTGCAAGGATGTTATCCACAAGCCGGATCACACGTATGCCTGGGCACCGGTGGGTGGCGGCGTGGTGGATTGGGTGGGGCAGTTCCGGGCTTTCAAGCGGAACGGGTACCACTACGGCGTGAGCCTCGAGACGCACTGGCGCGGAGCAGGCACGGCGGAAGCGTCCACGCGCGCGAGCATGGCAGGGCTGAGGAAAACATTGGCGAAAGCTGGTATCTCCTGCTGAATTGCGGCTCAAGCTATCGCTCACACAGCATGACTCTGGCTTCAACCAACAGGGATCGGAAATGCAGCAGACAAAGGAGCGCGGATGATGGAGCGGCGAGAGTTTCTGGGCACGATGGCGGGCGGCGCGGCGGGGCTGGCGATCAGTGCCTCGGCCCGGAGTTATGGGCAGATACTGGGTGCGAACGATCGACTCAACTTTGCGGTGATCGGGCTGAATGGGCGGGGTTATGCGCATCTTTCTTCTCTTCAGGCCAATCGGGCCAGGGCGCGCGTGGCCTGTGTGTGCGACGTGGACAAAGGCATCCTGAGCAGGTTCGCCGCAGCGACGGAGCGAGCGTTCGGGGAAGCGCCGGCAACGGAACAGGATTTTCGCAATATTCTGGCGCGTCGAGAGATTGACGCGATCAGCATCGCGACGCCGGATCACTGGCATACGCCGATGGCGATTCTGGCTTTGAAGGCGGGTAAAAGTGTGTATGTCGAAAAGCCGTGCAGCCACAACCCGGCAGAGGGCGCGCTGCTGGTGGAGGCGCAGCGGAAGTACGGCAAACCGGTCCAGATGGGCACCCAGCAGCGCTCCTCGCCACACACCATCGAGATTGTGGACAAGATACACAACGGGCTGATTGGGCGGGCCTACTATGCGAAGTGCTGGTACAGCAACGTGCGTTCTTCGATCGGCTTCGGGAAGCCGGTTCCTGTTCCCGCGCAGCTCGACTGGGATATGTGGCAGGGGCCGGCACCGCGACGCGCCTACACCGACAATGTGCAGCCTTACAACTGGCACTGGTTCCGCGCGTGGGGCACAGGGGAGACGCTGAACAACGGCACCCACGAGGTGGACGTTTGCCGCTGGGCGCTGGGCGTCGATTATCCGCAGAGCATTACCTCTTCGGGAGGTCGCTATCAGTTCAAGGACGACTGGCAGTTTTACGACACGCTGGTGACCAGCTACAGCTATGCCGACAAGATGATTTCGTGGGAGGGCAAGAGCTGCCAGGGAATGAGGTTCTATCACCGTGATCGCGGCTCGGTGATCATGGGGACGACAGGCTCGGTGCTGGTGGATCGCGATGGCTATGAGGTCTACGATCTTCACGGGAAGAAAATCAGCGAGTTCAAAGTCGGGAGCCAGACATCGTCCGCGGATCTGATCGGCGCGGACTCGATGACCGATGCCCACTTCGCCAACTTCATTGCCGCGATACGCACGGGAGCGAAGCTGAACGCGCCGGTCTCTGTGGGCAACGTTGCGGTGACGATGCTGCAGCTATCGAACGTTGCGTGGGAGGTGGGTCGGGAGCTTCACCTTGACCCGGCGGATTGCAAGGTGCGAAGCGATGCGGAGGCGATGAAGCTGTGGGGCCGGGATTATGAGCCGGGATTTGCTCCCAGCCTGTGAGCGAGCGGCGTCCCTTCTTGTCAGGTTCTATCGATTCCGGCAGCGTCCGTTTCTCAGTCCTGGTTCAGGAACTGACTGCTTCAAACATGCCGGTGGGAAGGCCGTCGATGCTGGTGGAATTCTTCTCGCGACGATACTGTTCCAGGGCGGCTTCGCCCTTGGCTTCGGCCCAGCGCGTGAGCTGGTCGCGCTCGCTGCTGAACTGATAGAGCGGCACGTTCATGCCGCAGGATGTCTGAACCAGATCGACATCGAGACGCACGATCTGACGCGCACCGGGAGCCTCGATGCCGCCGTAATGCGCCGCCAGCAGGTTGCTGTATTCCGGGCTGTGGCGGGGCACAACACGTCCGCGTCCGTAGAGGCGCAGAATCAGCGGTCTGCCGTCGAAGGCGCAGAACATGAGCGTCAGGCGACCGTCGGCCAGCAGATGAGCGGCAGTCTCGTTCCCGCTTCCTGTGCGATCCAGATAGATGACGGTGCGGTCGTCGAGAATGCGCAGGGCAGCCACATCGCGCGGGGAAACGTTAACTCGTCCATGCGAGGCTGCGGAGGCGTTGAAGAAGATATGCTGCTGCTGGATGAACTCGCGATGATCCTGCTCGATGCGCTGGAACTGTTTGCCCATACCGGATATTGTAGCCAGCCACGGTGTCTCGGAAGGGGCACCGTCAATCAAAATTGGCGTGGTTCGGCTTGTGGGTTGCGGTGGTGGGATATTGCGGGTGGGTGAAGGCCGGGCGATTTGCGGTATCCCACCCAAGCAGCGGCGGAGGTTCTTCGCTAGAAGGCGGGGATGCCGGTGATGTGCTGGCCCAGGATCAGGGCGTGGATGTCGTGGGTGCCCTCGTAGGTGACGACGGATTCGAGGTTCATCATGTGGCGCATGATGGGGTAGTCCTCTGTAATGCCGTTGCCGCCAAGTATCTGCCGGGCCATGCGGGCGGTTTCCAGAGCCATCCAGACGTTGTTTCGCTTGGCGAGGGAGATGACCTCGTGGCCGAGGGTTCCTGCATCTTTGAGGCGTCCGGCGTGGAGCGAGAGTAGCTGAGCCTTCGAGATTTCGGAGATCATCCAGACCAGTTTTTCCTGGATGAGCTGGTGGCTGGCGATGGGTTCGTTGCGGAACTGCTTGCGCATCTTGGCATACTGGAGGGCGGTGTCATAGCAGGCCATGGCCGCGCCGATGGCTCCCCAACTGATGCCGTAGCGAGCCTGGTTGAGACACATGAGCGGGCTTTTGAGGCCGCCGGTTCCGGGGAGCAGGTTGCCGGCTGGGATGCGCACTTCCTGGAGCGCAAGGCCCGCAGTAACGGAGGCGCGGAGGGACCACTTGCCGTGGACCTCGTCGGCGCGAAAGCCGGGGCGGTCGGTTTCGACGAGGAAGCCACGGACCGTATCGTCCTCGCCAGTGACTTTGGCCCAGATGATGGCGATGTCGGCGATGGTGCCGGAGGTGATCCACATTTTTTCGCCGGTGAGGATGTAGGCATCGCCGTCTCTGGTGGCGCGGGTGGTCATGCCGCCGGGGTTGGAGCCGAAGCCTGGTTCGGTAAGGCCGAAGCAGCCGAGCTTGCGTCCGGCGGCGAGTTCGGGGAGCCATTTGGCCTTCTGCTCGTCGGAGCCGAAGGCGTAGATGGGGTACATGACGAGGGCGGACTGGACGCTGACGAAACTGCGGAAGCCGGAGTCGCCGCGCTCAAGCTCCTGCATGACGAGGCCGTATTCGACGTTGGACATTCCGGCGCAGCCGTAGCCCTGGATGTTTGCGCCGAAGAAGCCGAGTTCGGCCATCTGGGGGACGAGTTCGCGGGGAAAACGGCCCTCGCGGAAGCAGTCTTCGATGATGGGGATGAGGTTGTCGTCAACGAACTGTCGAGCGGTGTTGCGGACGAGCTTTTCATCCTCCGAGAGCAGGGAATCGAAGCGGATGAGGTCAACGTTATGGAATGGGAAACCCATGGAGTCCTTTCGCAGGCGACAGAAATTGCGCCCGGACACTTGAGGCTAGCAGGTTGGGCGTGTGCGGGGGAAGGTTGGATTTTTACGTCAGTAAAAGAGCAGTTCGGGCATAGGGTAGTGTTTGCGGTTGCGCGTCCAGAGATGAGCGCCGGAGTGGATGGCCGAGGCTGCGATGAGGGCGTCGGATATTTGAAGGCGATGGCTTTTCGCGTAGGTTCTCAGGAAGTGTCCGGCCATTTCGCCGATGGCGCAGGAAATCTCTATACAGTGGAGCGATTGAAGAAGAAGGGTTGTGGAGCGGAATTCGCTGGGTCTAGCGCCAGCCCAGATTTCAGATGCGGTGACCGGCGTATAGAGAACGGGATCAGGTAGTTTGACCAGCGCCGCCCACGCGTCGAGAAGGATGGTATTACGCGCCCGTGTTATCTCGATCAGAATGTCGGTATCGACAAGGATATTCATTCGCCACGGAGTCTCTTGCTACGACGATCATTGCGCAGAGTGCGTATGTATGAGTCTACATCGTCGAATTCGGAAGTGTCCTTGCGGATTCCGACGAAGGCTTGCATGGCGGCGGCGCGCGCGGCGTAATCGACGGAGTAGTTTTTCCGTGCGGCGGTGCGGATCAGTGCGGAGACGGAAGTGTGCTCCTGCGTGGCTCTGGCCTGAAGGATGGCCCAGAGGTCGTCGTCGATGTAGATCTGAGTGCGGTGCATGATGTATAGCATACATCACTTGACGGTCAGTTGCGGTCAGTTACGGCACAGTTACGGCGCAGTCGGCGGTGTGGCGGAGGGTTCGAGGCGGTAGAAGGGGTGAAGGATTGCGTCCGGTCCCCAGGGTTCGTGATGGCTGTAGTGGAAGCCGAGGCGGCGTATGAGCGCCTGGGAGTGGTGATTCTGTGGCGCATGCGCGGCCGTGAGGGAGCGGGCATGGATTGAGGCGAAGGCGAAGTCGAGGACGGCGCGGGCGGCTTCCTCACCGAGGCGCTCGCTCCAGAAGGGACGGGCGATGTGGACGCCCAGCTCGAAGACGGCGGGTTCCTGATGGAATGGCCGCAGGCCGGCGCAGCCCGCAAATGTGCCGTTGGAGCGGAGGAAGATGGGCCAGTACTGGACGCCGAATTGGTTTTGGCGGTGTATTTCGAGGTGTAGGCGGTCGATGGCTGCCTGCGGGGAGCTTGGTCCACCAAGGAAGCGGGTGACCTCGGGGTGGGTCCAGAGGGAGATTGCGAGGTCGGCGTCGGACTCCTGCCAGGTTCTGAAAGCCAGGCGATTCGAGGGTGGCGGATGGCTGTCGGGAGCGGGCTGGCTCATGCGAGGAAGTCTTTGAGAAACGGGTCCTGGCTGGCCAGGAGCTGGTCGGTGGGGCCGTCGAAGACGAGTTTGCCTTTGTGGAGGACTAGGAATGTGGTCATGGGGTCGATCTGGCCCTCTGGGAGGGCGACCATCTGGTTGGCCT
Organism: Acidobacteriota bacterium; assembly: GCA_021805265.1. Classification (GTDB taxonomy): domain Bacteria; phylum Acidobacteriota; class Terriglobia; order Terriglobales; family Acidobacteriaceae; genus Acidicapsa. Next base: position 6,748 of record JAJZFR010000006.1, read on the forward strand.
GGGCGTCGAAGCGGTGGGTGACCATGGTGAAGGCGTCCTGAAGTCGGTGGGTGACGAGGATGGCAGGGGTTTTGTAGACATCGCGCTCTTTGACGACGAGTTCGTTGATGGTGTGAGAGGTGACGGGATCGAGGCCCCCGGTGGGGGAGTCGTAGAGGATAAGGTCGGGCTTGTCGATGATGGCGCGGGCGATGGCGACGCGCCGCCGCATGCCGCCGGAGAGACTGCTGGGAAACATGTCAAAGGTGTGGTCGAGTTCAACGAAGGTAAGGGCGCGATGGACGCGTCGGTCGATGGTCTCATCGGGGGTGTTGCGCTGGATGAGCTGGTAGCCGACGTTGTCGCGGACGGTGAGGGAGTCGAAGAGGGCGCTTTCCTGGAAGACCATGCCGGTGCGCGTACGAAGGGCGAGCAGCAGACGCTCGGGCATGGATGTGATCTCTTGTCCGAAGAGGAAGATTTTGCCGGAGTCGGGGCGTAGGAGGCCGTTGGCGAGCTTGAGCAGGACGCTTTTCCCGACGCCCGCCGGGCCGAGCAGGATGCGGGTTTCGCCGGGTCGGACGCGGAAGCTGACGGAGTCGAGGACCGGAGCGCCGTGGAAGGCGATCGAGACGTTGTCGAAGAGGAGCGGGGAGTCTTCGAGGCTATGCTCCGTGGCGGCTGAGGGGTCGGATTGGGTGGGAGATTCAGTCATGGCTGGGGGATTACAGGGGCGGAAACAGCCAGAGCATGACGCGGCTGAGCATGAAGTCGGAGAAGATGATGAGGACCGAGGAGATGACGACAGCCTGAGTGGTGGAGCGGCCCACGCCCTGGGTTCCGCCGGTGGTTTTCATGCCCTGGAAGCAGCCGATGGTGGCGATGATGAAGCCGAAGACGAGTGGCTTGGTGAGTCCCTGAAGGATGTCAGCGAAGACCAGCGCCTGATAGGCAGAGGAGAAGTACTGGGCGGCGTTCTGGCGGCTGATGAAGACGGAGACAAAGGCGCCGCCCGCTGTGCCGACGGTGTCGGAGACGACGGTAAGCAGGAAGAGCATGACGATGGTGGAGATCATGCGCGGTGTGACGAGCTTCTTCATGGGGTCAGTGCCGAGGGCGCGCATGGCGTCAATCTGTTCGGTGACGACCATGGAGCCGATCTCGGAGGCCATGCCGGAGGCGTTGCGTCCGGAGACCATGAGACCGGTGAGTACGGGAGCGAGTTCGCGGATCATGGAGAGGGAGACGAAGCGCCCGGTGTATGCCTGCGCGCCGAACTGGGCGAGCGAAGCCGCAGACTGGAGCGCGAGGACGCCGCCGGTGAAGAATCCGGTGAGCACAACGATGGGTACGGAGCCAACACCGATGAGGTCGGCCTGGGTAAGTATGTCTGGCCAGTAGTGGGGCGCGTGGAAGAGATTGGTGACGGCCTGCCAGCAGAAAAGCGAGTATTCCTGAACGGACATGAGCCAACGCCGGGCGAGCTTGTCGAGCTTTTCCGGGATCGTGTCGCTGGGCATGGGGAGGCTCGCTTTCGGAAGCGTTTTCGGCTTGCAGTCAGGATAGCGTACTGGGTGAGATCAGGAAATGATGCTTGCGGGCTGGCTGGCTGAATCGGGGATGGGAACAATACCCAACTGCTGGTAAATGGGCCGCAGGATGAGGCGGATGGCGGGCATCCGGAGGGCGAACCAGGCTCCGCCGAGGATGCATGCGGCACCGCTGAGGATGACGGTATTGGCAGCGCCGATCCAGTGAGCAAGTGAGCCGGCAAGGAGGCTGCCGAACGGCGCCATGCCGACGAAGGCGATGGTGTAGTAGCTCATGACGCGACCCCGCTTGTCCTCGGGGACGATGGTCTGGATGATGGTGTTGCTGGAAGTGAGTCCCTGCATCATGCCGAAGCCGACGACGAGCTGAAGGAGCATGGAAAGCCAGAGGCGGTGAGAGAGGCCGAAGCCGATCAGTCCGATGCCAAAGATTGCGGCGGCGAGAGGGATCATGCGAAGCAGGCCGCGAACGGATTTGCGAAAGACCAGCGAGAGGCCGGAGATGAGCGCGCCGACGCCGGTTGCCCCCATGAGGAAGCCAAGGGTGTGTGGGCCGCCGTGAAGGACTTGTGCGGCAAAGATGGGCATGAGTACGGTGAAGGGCCAGCCCATGAGGCTGACGATGGCGAAGAGCAGCAGGATGGCGCGGATGGGCAGGAAGCTGCAGACGTAGTTCCAGCCTTCGTTGAGCTGGGTGAGCATGGAGGCTTTGGCGCGGAGTGCCGCGGCCTCGCGATGAGCAGGATTGAGGCGCATGGCGAGCAAGGAGTAAATAACGGCAATGTAGCTGACGCCGTCGATGAGGAAACACCAGCCTTCGCCGGTGGCCGCGATGAGAATGCCGGCGAGCGATGGGCCAAGCAGGCGGGCGAAGTTGACCATGCTGGAGTTGATGGCGATGGCGTTCGAGAGATCGTCGCGGTGCTCGACCATCTCGAGCATGAAGGATTGGCGGGCGGGCATGTCGAAGGCGTTGACAACGCCCTGCACAACGCTGAGCGCGAGCAGTTCGTGGATGGTGATGCGGTGGGTGAGCGTGAGCGCGGCGAGGATGAGCGACTGGGCCATGGCCAGAGCCTGGGTGTAGACGAGGACCTTGCGTCGGTCGAGGCGATCGACCATGACGCCGGCAAAAGGCGCGAGCAGGAAGGTTGGAATCTGACCCGCGAAGCTGATGGTTCCGAGCAGGATGGCGGAGTGAGTGAGTCGATAGACCAGCCAGGCGGTGGCGATGCGGGTCATCCAGGTGCCGATGAGCGAGATGGACTGGCCGGAGAAGAAAAGCAGGAAGTTGCGATGCCGCAGCGCGCGCCAGGCGTGGGAGTAGTTTTGGAGCGGAGTGGTCCAGGGCACAGAACGATTGTAAATCGCGGGTGGCCGATGCAGGCCGGAGTTCAGAGCAGTTTCACCGTTACTGTGCCCGAGCCAACATTGCGAGGTGCAGCTTTTCTTGAGGATATTGAGGAAAAGCTGCGCGAAGACACACTCCCGCTGGGTATACCTACTGTGAAACTGCTCTAGTCGCGGCCCTTTTTGCGGATCTCGATGTTGAGACGCTTGATCTTCTGGTTGAGGGTAGAGAGCGGAATGCGGAACTGCTCGGCGGCCTCGGTCTGGTTCCAGTTCGAGCGTTCGAGTTTCTCGAGGATGATGCGGCGCTCGATGATCTCGATGATGTCGAAGAGCGAGGCGTTTGGATTGTCTTCGAGGAGGGCCTGGGGCAGGCTGCGTCCGCTTACATTGGCGGGCAGCAGACCGGTGTCGATGAGGGCGTTGTTGGACAGCACGACGCTGCGCTCGATGACGTTTTCGAGTTCGCGAACATTGCCCGGCCAGTCGTAGTCGATGAGCGCGCGCATGGCGTCGTGGGTGATGCGGCGAGGTTCAAGGCCGTTTTCGACGGAGAAGTGTTCGAGGAAGCGGTTGACCAGCAGGGGAATGTCTTCGCGCCGGCTGCGCAGGGGGGGCAGATCGATGGAGATGACGTTGAGGCGATAGAAGAGGTCTTCGCGGAAGCGGCCTTCGCGGACGGCCTGTCGGAGATCGACGTTGGTGGCGGCGACGATGCGGACATCGACCTGAATTTCGTGAGTTCCGCCGACCTGCATGAAGCGGCGATCCTGAAGGACGCGGAGGATTTTGGCCTGGGTGTCGAGGCCCATGTTGCCGATTTCGTCGAGAAAGAGCGTGCCGCCGTTGGCGACCTCGAAGAGTCCCTTCTTGCTGGCGATAGCCGAGGTAAAGGAGCCTTTGACGTGGCCGAAGAGGGAGGATTCGAGCAGATCGGAGGGCATGGAGCCGGAGTTGACGGGGACGAAGGGCTTGTCCTTGCGCGGGCTGTTGGCGTGGAGTGCCTTGGCGATCAGCTCCTTGCCAGTGCCGCTTTCGCCGAGGATCAGGACCGTGGAGCGGCTGGGCGCGACCTGTGCGACGAGGTCGAAGATGCGCAGCATGACTTCGCTTTTGCCGACGATGTTCTCGAAGTTGTAGCGCTGTTTGAGGGCGCGCTTGAGCTGGATGTTTTCAGACTCGGCCTTGTGGCGGGCGATGGCCGAGCGAATGTCGGCCAGCAGCTTTTCGTTGTCCCACGGCTTCTGGACGAAGTTTTCCGCGCCGGAGCGAATAGCCTCGACGACATTGTCCACGGTGCCGTAGGCGGTGATCATGACGACGGGCAGCTCGGGGTAGCGATCATGAATCTGTGGGAGCAATTCCATGCCGGTCTGGCCGGGCAGCGCGAGATCGAGAAGCAGCAGATCGTAGGAGTTTTGTTCGAGTTTGTTCAGCCCCTTTTCGCCGTCAATGGCCATATCCACCGCGTAGCCTTCGAGGGTGAGAAGAACTTCAAGCGATTCGCGGATGCCCGCTTCGTCGTCGATGACCAGGATGCGCGCGGGGTTTGCGTTGCCGGGAGCGGAACGAAGATTGGTCAAGGCAGAGAGAGCATCATGCATGAACGGAATTCCTCAGAAATGGAAACTCGAGATGAAAGGTGGTTCCGACGCCGACTGTGCTCTCGACCTGAATCTTGCCCGCGTGCTCCTGGATGATGCCGTAGCTGACGGCAAGGCCCAGGCCGGTGCCGCGTCGCTCACCGGGTTTGGGGGCGGACTTGGTGGTAAAGAAGGGGTCGTAGATGCGCTTGAGGTTCTCCGGGGCGATTCCGAGGCCGGAGTCGGCAATGGCAGCCTCGACGTGGCCGTTGGCGGTGGTGGAAACGAGAAGCTGGCCACCCTGGGGCATGGCGTCCTTGGCATTCAACAGCAGATTGAGGAAGACCTGCTGGAGCTTGCCGGGGTTTCCGTGGATGAGCGGGAGGTGGTCGTGGAGATTGAGTTCAACCTGAATTCGCGCGGTTTTGAACTGATGCTCGACCAGAGCGAGGGTGTCGCGGATGACCTGGTTGAGGTCGGTTTCGCGGAACTCGGTCGTGCTGGTACGGGAGAAATTGAGCAGGCCGTTGGCGATCTCAGAAGCGCGAAAGGTCTGTTGGGTGATGCGCTCGAGCAGAGGCGCGATCGTGGCGTCGCCCCTGACCTGTTTGGTGAGCATCTGGGCGTAGGAGCTGATGACGGCGAGCGGGGTGTTGATCTCGTGGGCGACTCCTGCGGCAAGCAAGCCGATGGAGCTGAGCTTGTCGGCCTGCGAGAGCTGGTTTTCCAGGGAGACGCGCTCGGTGATGTCATCGACCAGGATGATGCGCCCGACGGCGACGAAATTGCGGGACATGAGTGGGGCGATGGCGATATTGGCGGTTCGGGCCTCGCCAGCTCGGCTGGTGAGGCGGAACTTGTAGAGGTGATGGACGCCTGGTTCGTCACGGAAGCTGTGGAAGGAGTCCATGAACTCAGGCGGAAAGACGGCGGCGAGCGGCTGTCCGATGGCTTCCTTGCGGCTGAGGGCGTACATGGCCTCCATTTGTGCGTTCCAGCTTTCGATGCGGTCTTCAAGATCGACGGCGAGAATGCCGACGTTGGTGGATTCGACGATGTTTTCGTTGAATTCCTTGAGCCGCTCGAACTCGGCGATCTGTTCCTCGAGTCGGGCATAGAGGCTGGCGTTCTGGAGTGCGATTCCGATGTAGCTGGCAAGGGAGGCGAGCAGCTCGACATCCTCGCTGGAGAGGAAGTCTCCGCCAATGGTTCGACCGAGGCCGATGACGGCGATGGTGCGGGTGTTCGAGCCGTCCGAGACGCGGCATGGCAGATAGTAGTTGAGGTCAAGCTGGGCAGCGGCAAACTGCTGGGAGAGCGGCAGGCGGAGGGTCTGCTGCGTGTTTTCAAAGAAGATGTGGGATTGGGACGACTGGCTGTCGTGCTGGTCCTCGGACTCATCCTCAGCGCGGTCAAAGCTGAGGAAGCCCAGGTCGAGGGAAGCCAAGGCAACCTCGGGCGGCAGGCCGTGGGAGTCAGCGAGGCGGAAGCTGGCGGGGGAGTGGTTGGGCTGATCCGTAAGGAAAACAGCCACCTTGGCCACCAGCAGGGCGCGCGGCAGGCGATCCACGATCGAGCGGAGGAGTGCATTGATATCCGTCTCCGAACTGAGTCCTCGGCCAAACTCGACCAGCGCCTGTCGGTAATCGTAGCGATGGCGGTCGAAGACCTGATCGACCCAGCTTTGGAATCGGCGTTTGAGGGGGTCGAAGATCTGTGCAGTGACCAGGATGGTGAGTACCAGGCCCCATTCACGAACGGCCTCGGGCAGATAGTTGTGGACGCGCTCGGAGATCAGAGCGACGATGCCGAAGTAGACCGCGACCAGAGTTCCTGTGGCAAGCGTGTAGGCGACGCCGCGCTTGAAGATGAGGTCGGTGTCCATGAGTCGATAGCGGACGATGGCCCAACTGAAGGTGAGCGGGAGAAAGACCAGGGACAGCTCGGCCACCTTTTGCAGTACGCCGTTGACCGGAACGCCGAGCAGAAACGGGATCGCGTAGAGCAGGGTAAAGGGCAGGACGGCGAGCAGCGTTCCTCGTGTGAGCCACTTCAGTTGCTGGCGTAACAGGGGTGTGTCGGCGCGCGCGTAGCTGCGCAGGAAGAGAATGGCGGACAGGACAAAGTAGGCGGCGACGTAGGCGGTGGCAACCTGGTCGAGACGGAGGCGGAGAGCGAAGGTAGCCTGCCAGAAGAGCAGGGCTGTAGCCTGGAGAGCGACGATGCCCATGGCTGGCGCGTAGAGGATGGGAACCAGCCATCCGCGCCGGGTCTGGCGCAGCCGCTCTTCGGGAAAGACCAGGGCGAAGTGGAGGAATAGCGCGGGCTGGAGTGCGCCGGCGACCACGTTGGCCCAGTAGATGGTCCAGTCGAGGGCATCGAGCTTTCCCGTGTAGTGGAAGGCGTTCAGCGCAAACGAGGTGAGGCAGAAGATGTAGAAATGAGTGGCGCGCGGCGCGGTCCAGCGGCGGAACAGGACGTAAAGCCCAATCGCCAGATAGACCAGACCGATGAAGCGGGCCAACTGGCGGAGGCTGGTATCGGCGGGGATGGGAATGACGACGACAGGGGAATCAAGCGCGATGCCGCGACGGATGATGGAGTAATTCGCCTTGCCGTAGACATCGGTGTGCTTGAGTTCGCGGTCAAAGTCGGCGGCGATCTCGACGGGGTGGTTGTTGACGGCGGTGAGCAGATCGCCCGGTTCGATGCCCGCCTGAGCGCCGGGGCTGCCGGACTGGACGTGTTCGGCGATGAGGCCAGCCAATGCCTGGCCGTTGGCGATGGTGGTTACCTCGGTCCAGGTAACCCCGTCGAAGGGCTGCTGGTATTCGGACTCCTGCTGGAGATTGAAGACGGCGAAGACCACCAGCGCCGCAGTCGCGATGGCGAGCAGCGTAGCAAGCAGGCGGTTATAAAGGTTGGTCTCCATGTGGGAAGCCCTGAACCCGTAGCTTCTAGCAAGTGGGAGGCCATACGGGTTAGTTTTTACAAAGTTTTTTGTCGTAACCGGTTAAGTTCAATCGAGAGGCCGTTTTAGAGGACTTCAGCGGAGTTATGCGGCTTGGGATTAGACGATGGAGGTTGCGTTTCGTGGCAATCGTTCGCGGTTAAATATGTTTATGTGTATTTGGATATGATTTTGCGGATTCTGGTGGATCGAAGCTACCAGAGCGACAAGGATGGATTCCTGGTCTTCAGCAGCTCTGTCCGTAGGTTGCGTTGGGGCCATGTTTGCGGCGGTAGTGGTGGTCGCCGATGTGGCTGGGAAGGCCGTCCGGGGAAGCGCCGATCAGAATGGATCGCCAGGCAAGGCGGGCGATGAATTCGAGCAGGTCGGCGTGATCGACGGCGTCGGCTGGAGTGCGTCCCCAGGTGAAGGGCGCGTGGCCGGCGACGAGGACGCCAGGTGTGGCGAGGGGGTCAAGATTCCGATCGGCAAAGAGGCGGGTGATGATGGTGCCGGTGTTGCGGACGTAGGCCTGTTGGACCTGCTCGGGGGAGAGCATTGCGGTGACCGGTACCTCGCCGTGAAAGTAGTCGGCGTGGGTGGTGCCGAGGCAGGGGATGGGTTTGCCAGCCTGCGCCCAGGTGGTGGCGAACTCGGAGTGGGTGTGAACGACGCCGCCGATCTGTGGAAAGGCGCGGTAGAGTTCCAGGTGAGTGTCAAGGTCGCTCGATGGACGCAGGCTGCCCTCGAGGATGGTTCCATCCAGGCGGGTAAGCACGAGGTCGGCAGCGGTGAGTGAGTGGTATGCGACGCCGCTGGGCTTGATGGCGACGATGGGTTGGGTTCCGGAGCCGTCGAGGCCCGCGCGGTCAATGCCGCTGGCGTTGCCGAAGGTGTGGATGGCGAGGCCGAGCGTGGCAATCCGCTGATTGGCTGCGAGCGCCTGGGCGCGAAGCTGTGGGAGCAGCATGAAGGTTCTCCATCGAGGCGGCCAACCCCGAGCGATTGGGTGGAGCGCCGGGGTTGATTTCCATCCAAAGTGTAGCAGCGAGCGGGGATGGAATGAGGGGATTGATTGCGGCGCGGTGTAAACCCTTGCGCAGAGCGGGCGTCTGATCTAGTGTGATGGCAACCACGGCAGCAGCGCTGGAGAGTATGAACGAACGATGGACGACGGATCGCGCGCTGGCTGCGCGGGAAGAGTTTGCAGAAGTGGCTACGCGGTATCGGCCGCAGGTGTTTCGTTTTCTGCTGGCTTCGCTGCGAGATGTGGATATGGCGGAGACGCTGACCCAGGAATGTCTGTTGAAGGCGCATCGCAACTGGGATAAATTTCGTGGGGACTCGCAGGTGTTGACCTGGCTGCTTCGGATCGCGATCAACCTGCAGAAGGATCAGTGGCGGAATCGGCGATTGCAGTTCTGGAAGCAGACGACGACGCACGCGGTCGACGCGACGGAGGCGAGTTCGTGGCTGGCGAGCGATGCATCGTCTCCCGAGGAACAGACGGTGGCGCGTGACCAGGTAAGGCTGGTTTGGGACGCGGTGAAGCGGCTGAGCGAGCGTCAGCGGACGGTGTTCATGCTTCGCCATGTGGAAGAGATGGAGATCACGGAGATTGCAGAAGCTGTGGGCTTGAGCGAAGGCACGGTGAAGGCGCATCTATCGCGGGCGGTGATGCGGATTCGCGTGGAACTGGGAGGAAAGCGATGAAAACCCCAAAGAATATTTGTTCGGAGGAAGAGCTGGATCAGGCGCTGCGGCGGTTTCGGTCGAGTGTGCAAAGCTGGAGCGAGGCAGAGTATGCGCGTCCGCGACGGCTGGCGGTCGGCGGCTGGCAGCGAGTGCGCGGGTTCGCGTTGGGCGCGGCAATGGCGAGTCTGGTGGCGGTGTGCGTAATTCCGCTGGCGATTCGGCACGGGCATCCTGGCCAGAGCGTGGCGCAGGCTTCGCCGAGTCTGGCCTCTGCGAGTGAGGCTTCAGCGCGTCCGGCACAAACTAGTCCGGCACAAACTAGT
>JAJZFR010000192.1 GCA_021805265.1 Acidobacteriota bacterium
CTCGAAGGCAAAACACCGCGCACCAAAGGAGCCGTCACCGCGCCCATTGAAACCCTCGACCGCCAGTTTCTCTTCAGCTTCTCCGGCCTTAAAACCGCCGTCCTCCGCCACGTCGAGTTGAACGCAATGCGCCCCGCCGCGGAAGCCAGACAGAAGACTCTCATGGACCTCGATGCCAGCGGACAAAAACCATCGTGGCAAGATGCCCGCGCTCTCTGCGACCAGTCCACGCTCGATCTCATCGCCAGCTTTCAATTCGCCGTCGTCGAAAATCTCCTGCGCAAATCCTTCGCCGCCGCTCAGGCCACCGGCGCGCAAAGTCTCATCGTCACCGGTGGCGTTGCCGCCAACCGCGAGTTGCGACAGCGCTTCACCGTCGAGGCCAATCTACGCGGCCTGCCCATCGCTTTTCCCACGCTCGCTCTGTCCACGGACAACGCCGCCATGATCGCCGCCGCAGCCTGGCCGCGCTTCCTCGCCGGCGAATTTGCCCCGCTCGATCTCGAAGCGAACCCACGCCTCGTCCTCGCCTGAGTTTCGCCTGTTCTATCCCGCAAAAACTCTCCTGCAAACACGACAGAACGTCTCAAAAGACTCGCTCTGCGTATTCGTCCCGCCGAATTCATTCTCTGCATTCGTATCTTCCGGCTCAGTTTCCCCGTTGCCAACTCCGTAATTTCAAAAATGCGCCGCATCTTTGCTCGCGCGCAGCCAGTTGATACAGCGACTGGAGTAACAAGTCAGGAAAGCGGAGAGTCCCGCCCGTCGATACCAAAGGAGAAGAATCGTGTCCAATCTAAGCACTCTGAGTACGTTGATCAACAGTGGAGTCACGCGTCGCAGGTTCCTGGCTGGTGTCGGAGCCAGTGCCGGAACCATTGCGGCCATGAACCTTGCCGGATGCGGTAGCACCCCATCCACTCCCATCACAAAAGGCACAACCGCACCAACAGATGAAGATGTCCTGAACTTTGCCCTCAATCTGGAATATCTCGAGGCCCAGTTCTATCTCTACGCCGCGACTGGTTCCGGACTGGAAGCCGCCGATACTGCCGCTGGCTCAGCCTCCCCCTACAAGACCGCTGGCACCGTTACCGTGGGCGACGCAGCCGCCGTGCCCAGCCTTACCTCGGCACAGCAGCAGATTTTGAACGAGATCGCCTACGAAGAGCAGGCCCATGTCCGATTCTTGCGCAACGCACTCGGCTCTGCCGCCGTTCCCATGCCAGACATCGACCTGTCCTTCTTCGGCCCGCTGGCCGTTGCGGCAACCATCGACACCTCGGCCACTGGCTCCGGTGCCTTCAATCCCTTTTCCAGCTTCGATTACTTCCTCGTCGGAGCCTTCATCTTCGAGGACGTAGGCGTAACCGCATACTCGGGCGCGGCTCCGCTCATCAGCCCGGCTGGCGTCACCGCCGGTTATCTCACCGCCGCCGCAGGCATCCTCGCCGTCGAGGCCTACCACGCCGGCTATATCCGCACCTCGCTCACCGGGCGCGCGATTACCGCTGGCTCAGCTTCCGCATATCCGTACCTGGCCGCGGCGAACAAGGTCGCCGACCTTCGCGCCACGCTCACCGTTGGAGCAACCGCCGCCCCGTCCACCAAAGGTTCCGTCGAGACCGCGCTCACCCTGCCCACCAGCAAGTCCATGGCCAGTTCCATCGTAGCCGCCAACCCGGCCAACTCCGTCGGCTTTGCCCGCACTGTCAACCAGGTGCTCCACATTGTCTATGGTTCGGCAGCGGTTGGCGCCAAGAGCGGCGGCTTCTTCCCCAGCGGCACCAACAGCATCTTCGCCACCACCACAGCTTGAACTTCACCCCCAAAAGGACCGGAGAACTCCATGGCAAACCAACAGACCCAACTTCTCGATGACATCATTGTCACCAGCCGCCGCAAGATGCTGACCTTCGGCGTATCGTCACTCGCTGGCCTCGTCGCAGGCGCGACTGCTCCTCAGGCAAAGGCCGCCACCGCTTCCTATTCCGATGCGGACATTCTCAACTTCGCCCTCAATCTCGAATACCTTGAGGCGAACTTCTACTACATGGCAACCTTCGGAACCACCATCGACAAGGCAAACACGGCCTCCACGGCGGCTGGCGCTCCCTTGATCGCGCTCTCCGGAACCGTAGGCACGGCAGGCACGGTGACCGGCGGCAGCATGGTTCCCTTTACCACCACCCAGGTCGCGTCTTACGCAATCGAGACCGCTGTCGAAGAGGGCAACCATGTCCAGTTGCTTCTGACCGCTCTTGGCAGCTCTGCCGTGGCTCAACCCGCCATTAACATTGGCACAGCCTTCCAGACCCTTGCGACCGCCGCCAAGATCCCCAGTGGCTCCAGCTTCAGCCCCTACGCCAGTGACGATACCTTCCTCGTCGGCGCGTACGTTTTTGAAGATGTGGGCGTCACCGCCTACCACGGGGCCGCCTCGCTGCTCACCACGCCTGCCAATCTGGTCACCGCCGCGGGCATCCTCGCGGTCGAGGCCTATCACGCCGGCCTCATCCGCACCACCATCAATTATCTCGATCCCACCGGCGCCACCATTGGCGGCTACACCAACCTGATTTCCACGCTTCGCGCCACGCTCTCCCAGGCTGGCCTGCTCGGTGTCGCGGCTGGCTCTTACGACGCCAACCCGGACGACTTCGGATTGGCTACCTTTCAAGCCTCGATCGGCGGCACCAATGCAACAGCAACCCGCATCACCGATGCCGACTCCACCAACGTGATCGCCTTTGCGCGCAATACCACTCAGGTGTTGAACATCGTTACCGGCGGAGGCGCAGTCAGCGGCACCACCGCAGTCAGCCCAGCCAAAGGCGTCTTCTTCCCGGCAGGATTGAACGCAGGTGCCAACGGCTTCAAATAGTGGCCAGCGTCCGCAAGTCAGCGCCGCGCTACTGCATCGTCAGCAGCGCGGCCATTGTCTGGACTCCGTTCCACAAATTCTCCAGGCGCAGGTTTTCGTTTGCCGTGTGCTGATTATCGTCAAAGTTGGCGATAGGCACGGTGATCGTGCGCGTCTCGGCGGCGCGCTCCATCGCTCCCAGCGGAACACTGCCGCCCATCGTCGGCAACAGCACAACCTTGCCCCGCGCACTCTCGACAGCCTGGATCACCTCCTGCGCAATGGGCAGGTCCATCGGCGTCCGAACCGCGTTGTAGCTGTTTTCGTTGCGCTCCACCATCGCCACCCGCGCGTGGCCGGTCAGCTCCTGCTGCGTCGGCTCATGGTCCACCACAAAGTAGCCCTGCGACCGGATATAGTCGATCACCCGCTGCTGCTGCTCGCGCCAGTCCAGCCCAACCACCAGGCGCAGGTCCAGGTCCGCCGTCGCCGTCGGTGGAACCACGTTCGTCGCCCGCGCGCCGATCTGCGCCGAGGCCATGCCGTTGATATTGAGAGAAGGCAGATTGAGCAGATTCAACAAATGCGCGCCATTGCCATCCGTGCGACCCAGCCAGAAGTTTTTCCGCAGCATGGCTTCGTTGTCCGGAGCGCTCGCCAGCGCCTGCTTTTCCAGCGTCGAGAGTGGAGCGATCCCATCGTAAAAATGCGGGATCAGCACGTGCCCGTTCGTGTCCTCCATCCCCGCCAGCAGTTGCGCCAGCATCATTGCGGGATTCGGCGCCCAGTTCCCGTAGTGGCCGCTGTGCAGCCCGTGATGCGGCCCATAGACCGTGATTTCCAGGCCCGTATCGCCGCGCGCCCCAAAGACCACCGTCTGCTGCCCGCTCTGGTCCACCGGCCCGTCGCAGATCAGCCAGACATCCCCGTGAACCAGCTCGCGGTGCGTCCTCAGAATCTCTTCGAGATGCGGCGAGCCAGCTTCTTCCTCACCCTCCCACACAAAGCGAATGTTCGCCTTGAGCGCGATGCCCGCAGCCCGCAATGCGTCGAGCGCCGTGAGTTGGGCAAAGATGGCAGCCTTGTCGTCGCCCGCCGAGCGCGCAA
>JAJZFR010000431.1 GCA_021805265.1 Acidobacteriota bacterium
GGTAGGCCATGGCGTGCTTCGAGAGATCGTCGTAGATCACCAGCGCGTGACGGCCCGAGTCGCGGAAGAACTCGCCCATGGCGGTGGCCGCGTAGGGCGCCAGATAGAGCAGCGGAGCAGGCTCCGAAGCCGAGGCGGCAACAATGATCGTGTGGCCCATTGCGCCCGCTTCGGTCAGCGTCTGGACCACCTGGGCGATCGAGGAGCGCTTCTGGCCAATGGCGCAGTAGATGCAGATCAGGTTGTTTTTGGCGTTGTTGAGGATGGTGTCGATCACCACGGCGGTCTTGCCGGTCTGGCGGTCGCCGATAATCAGCTCGCGCTGGCCGCGACCGATGGGAATCATCGAGTCAATGGCCTTGATGCCGGTGGCCATTGGCTCGCGGACGGGCTGTCGATCGACGATGCCGGGGGCCAGCCGCTCGACCGGGAGCGTGGCCGTGGTGGCGATGGGGCCTTTGCCGTCAATCGGCGCGCCGAGCGCGTTGACCACCCGCCCGATCATGGCTTCGCCCACCGGAACGCTCAGAATCTTTCCCGTGCGCTTGACCTCGTTGCCTTCGGAGAGTTCGGTATAGTCGCCGAGGAGCACCGCGCCAACCTGATCCTCTTCAAGGCTCATGGCCAGGCCGGCAATGTCATGCGGGAAGGCCAGCAACTCGCCCGCCATCACCTTGTCCAGACCGTGAATACGCGCGATGCCGTCGCCGAGAGAGATGATCGAGCCGACCTCATCGACACGGACCTTCGCGTCATAGTTGGCGATCTGTTCGCGAAGAATCTGGGAAATCTCGTCTGCCCCGATTGGGGCCATCTTGCCTGGAGCCATTTTGTCTGGAGCCATCCTGCTCGTCCTGTTCTTTCGGTATTTCCGATCTTGAGATTCAATCCTTGGTTTGAGCCTTGCCTGAGCGCGCTGCCCAGCTAGCCGTTCATCAACACTTCTTTCAATCGCTCGACCCGACCCAGCACGGAGCCATCGTAGACCGTCGATCCGAGGCGCACAACCACGCCACCCAGAATGGCCGGATCCAGCTTGAAACTCGCCTCGACCTGACCGTGAGCCAACTCGGCAACGTGAGCCAGCAGCGTGGACTTGTCGGCGGCATTCATCTCGCGCGCCGTCACAATCTCCGCCTGTGAGATGCCCCGCCTGCGACGCGACTCGGCGCGATACTCGGCGACCACATCCTGCACTGCGACGATGCGATTGTGGTCAATCAGAACAGCAAACAGATTGCGCACCTGGGGCAGCATATTGAGCGTCCGGTTCATGCTGTCCAGCACGGCAACCTTCTGCGCAGCAGGCACCGAAGGGTCTGCAAAAACCTCGCGCAGTTTTGCGCTTTCGTCCCAGACGGCCAGAAATTCGCTCAACTGGCGATCCACGGTTGCAGCATCCAGACTGGCCGAGGCGGCGACATCGGCGAAGGCATGAGCATAGCGAGCGGCGAAAAGAGACATCAGTTCCGCCCTTCTGCGCTGCTGCTGTTGCGGGCAAAGTCGGCAATCAAGGCGCTTTCCTGCTCGGTGGAAAGAGTGATTTCAGCGAGCGCCTTGTCGATGGCCAGGCCCGCAGCATACTGCTTCAGTTCGCGCTGCGCCTGGGCTGCGGCGACGGCGATCTCCTGCTCGGCAGAGGCGACAATGCGCGCGGACTCTTCCTGGAGATTCGTCTTGTAGCCGGCCTCATCCTGCTGCATCTCGATTTCCACCTGATGACGGATGGCGGCGATCTCGGAGTCGAGGCCGGAGAGCTTCTGTTCGACCGCAGCCAAGCGGGCCTGCGCATCGACAGTTGCCGTTCGCGCCGACGCCAACTGCTCGCGCAGCGCCTCGGAACGGCGGCGCATGACCTTGGGCAGAATGCGGGCGAGCGGAATCACGATGGCCAGCGCGAGAATGGCGAAGTTGATCCACTCGAAGGCGCGCGCGGCGGTCTCTGTGCTGGTGTGGAAGGAGTGGGCAATCCAGCGCACGGTGGCCGAGTGGCGATAGACATCGGTGCCGTCTGGCGTGCCATTACCTGCGTCGTTGCCCGCCTTGTCGGGGGTAACTCTGTCGGCAGCAACTCCGGCAGCGGCCGATGGCTGCGAGTTTTGCGCCTGCTGCGCGAATAAAGCTGGCGGAGCAAGGACGGGAGAGACACATCCCAGCAGCAGCCCGGCAAGCAGCACGCGCACGAAAACAGAGGCAGCGGGAGTTATCCGGTTGCGGCTCTTGTGGAAACACGGGACAAATCTCATGAACGCACCCCGCCAGCGGCCTGCGGCAGCACGGCCTGGACCACCTGAAGGGCAAGCTGGTCGGCGCTGGCAAGGAGGGCCTGGCGAGCCGTGGCAACCTCGGAGGCCATGGCAACCCGTACCTGCCGGACGCGTTCCTGAGCCTGGCGACGGGCTTCGCTCAATGCGGCATCGCGCTCGACCGACCGCTGATGGAGCCGCTGCTCGCGCATGCGGAAGACCTCGGCGCGGGCCTGGCGCAGCTTTTCCGCGTACTCGGCTGCTCGCGTTTCGGCGGCGGCAATCGCTCGATGCGCCTCCTCGACGGCTCCTGTGGTCCGCGCGCGGCGCTCACTCAGAGTGCGCGATAGCGGCCCCTGCACCAGAAACTGATACGCCAGAACGAGCGCGATGAACAGAATCAGGGTAGGCACAGACCCAAGCAGCAGCGCTCCGACTTGTTGAATGATTTCCTGCATGACGTATGTTGGATGAATCCTTTTGAAATGAAAACTTGCTTTTTCGCAGAGGAACACTCTTTTGTAACAGGCGAAAAACCCTGTGTCAACGAAACGGACCGCTAGAGCAGTTCCACAGTTACTGTGCCCGAGCCAAAATTGCGAGGTGCAGCTTTTCTTAAGGAAAAGCTGCACGGATATCCACGCCCGCTGGGTATACCAACTGTGGAACTGCTTGAACCCATCCAAGCGCGGGCATACATTCCGGACAAAAAACAGCCCAGAATTCTGTTGCGTTTTAGGAAAATCGGCTTATGCTTAGGGTATCACCTAGACCCGTCTCAGGGTCCAGCGGGCTGCGGATATCCGGGAAAGAAACTCCACTCCCTCTTGTCCGCGGCCCACCTTCGTCTGCGGCGACATTTTTGGGCCGCTAAGGGGAATGCTTTCCCGCCTTGATTCTTCCCAGCAACGAGAGTGGCGCGCGGACTGAAAGCAGCACCTGGTCTCCCTCGTAGGCTCGCTGCAGGATGACCGCGCCGGCTTCCATGGCGGCCAGGGTCGCTCCGTCCGCCTGGGGGACCACCAGGTCGGCCTCGACCAGCGGGTCAGCGGTGAGCGCTTCGTCGAGCGCGGCCAGCAGTTGCGCGACGCCGTCGCCGGTGAGCGCGGAAACCAGCACCGCGCCACGGCTGCGCAGCGCCGCGCGATCCTCTTCCGAGAGCAGATCGGCCTTGTTGAAGACCTCGATGCGCGGGGTGGCCAGCGCTTCGAGTTCGCCCAGAACCGACTCGACCTGATTCTTCTGTTCGTCGCCGTAGGCCGAGGCGGCGTCGCGAATGTGCAGCAGAACCTCGGCGCGCTCGACCTCCTCGAGCGTGGCCCGAAAGCTGGTAACGAGCGTATGCGGCAGGTTGCGGAGGAAACCCACCGTATCCGACAGCAGGACGCGGCGGCGGCTGGGCAGCTCCAGCGCCCGCAGCTTGGGATCGAGTGTGGCGAACATGCGCGACGAGGCCAGCACGTCCGCGCCGGTGAGCCGGTTGAAGAGCGAGCTTTTGCCCGCATTCGTGTAGCCGACCAGCGCGACCGTGGGCACGGGAGCAGACTCGCGCCGGTGGCGCTGCTGGCCACGGCTGCGGCGCACCAGATCGATCTGCCCGCGAAGGTGGACCAGGCGGCGCTGGATGCGGCGGCGATCCGTCTCGAGCTGGGTTTCGCCGGGGCCGCGTGTGCCGATGCCGCCGCCAAGCTGGGACATGGACTT
>JAJZFR010000298.1 GCA_021805265.1 Acidobacteriota bacterium
CCTCGGAGGGCAGGTAGTAGACCTTCGCCCGCGGCACCATGTTGCGCAGGGTCGTCTGAATTTCGTTCGCGTCCTGTTGATTTGTCAGACCACTCGGATAGAAGGTCCGGTAGCTTTCCGCAGGATTCGCTGGCGGCTGGCTTCGTGCATCCGGATCGGCCTGCGCAGGCTGAGCAGCTAAAACCTGCCCGCCCCCGAACATCAGTGCGCAGGCAATCGCAGCCGTCCACTTGGCGCGCGAATGGCTTCCTCGCGCACAGATCATTGTTCTCGTTTGTTGCATCATTTCCCTCCTGAAGGTTGGCCGCCACAGAATCGGGTTGTGTGCCGCACCTGGTTTGACAGACGCTGGTCGGCTCCGAACGCTCGCGATTTTCCGCGTGAGGCTGTAGAAAAAACAGGAAATCCAGCTTGTTCTGTGCTACGCTTCCACTTCAATGGGGTTGGTTTCCGTCCCCACCAACGCCTCGATAGCGCCGGCAAATCCCGATCCGCAAATCACATTCAGGGAGCGTTCATGCACCAACGGTTACTTTGCACTCTTGTCTCTTCCGTTTTGTGTTTCGGTGCGCTGGTCTCCGGCGCGGCCAGTCATGCGGCCAGCGATGCCGCAGCAACATCGAAGCCAGCCGCCAACTGGAACCCCGTCGAAGCGGCGAAGTATCTCGACAGCCGCGAACTCTGGTGGCAGGAGTGGCCCCAGGCGCAGAAGGATCACGGCACCGTCTGCATCTCCTGTCATACGCAGATTCCCTACGCGCTGGCGCGGCCTCTCCTGCGCCATCAGCTTGGCGAAACCGCCATCTCCGCTCCCGAACAGGCCATGCTCGCGAGCATCCGCAAGCGAGTGGCGCTGGGCGACCAGGCGACCACCTTCTACACCGACGCCGAGCACGGTGCGGGAAAGACGCTCGAGTCCCGCAACGCCGAGCAGGTCTTCAACGCGCTGATCCTCGCCAGCTACGACGCGCAAACCGGTCACCTGCGCCCCTCGACGCGCACGGCGCTTGATCGCATCTGGACCTCCCAGGTTGCCACCGGCCCAAAGGCCGGCGCGTGGATATGGCAGAACTTCCACTTTTCTCCGTGGGAGGCGCCGGAGTCGGAGTACTTTGGCGCGGCAATGGCCGCAATGGCGGTCGCCATTGCGCCCGATAATTACCGCGACACACTGGCAATCCAGGCCAATCTGGCCCTGCTGCGCGGCTACCTCGAACGTGAAGCCTCGACCCAGCCGCTGGCCAACTCGGCCCTGCTCCTGTGGGTCTCGTCCCGCTGGCCGGGTATGATCCCAGCCAGCGAACAGGCTGCGCTCGAGCGCGACCTCGTCGCCAAACAGCAGGCCGACGGCGGATGGTCCCTCGCCACGCTCGGCCAGGGCACCTGGAAGCGCCACGACAGCTCGCCCTTTGAAACCCGCTCCGACGGCTACGCCACCGCAATCGCCGTGCTCGCGCTCCGGGAATCAGGCCACGCGGCAGCGCTGCAAACCTCGTTGCAGCGCGGCGTAGCCTGGCTGCTGGCCAATCAAAATCCAGCCACCGGGCAGTGGCCCGCCTGGTCGGTCAACGTGAAGCGCGACCCCGATTCCGACGTGGGCAAATTCATGAGTGATGCCGCGACCGGCTTTGCCGTACTCGCGCTCGAGGATACCAGCGGGAAGATGAAATAGTCCCGCGCGAGGCGGTCATCTTTCGCGACGCTTGCGGAAGACCGTCTTCAACTCGCGACGCCACTCTTCGCCGACCGCGAGCAGCTCCCAGTCCACTGCGGGCGCAAGATACTTGAGCACGGTTTCGTTCGCCGGGTGCACCCGCAGCGCTGGCGCAACGAACAGCAACTTCGGCGGATCGGGCGACAGGGAAACACCGGAAAAATATCCGTTGCGGGTGAATGCGCCGACTGCTTCCCCCGCAAAGCGGCCAGCTTCTGCGCGGCGATCCGCATGGAGCGCGCGCACCCGAATCCAGTAGTCCAGCCCCTGCAGCGGCAGGTGCATGTCCTCCTCCGCCTTGACCTCGAGGATCACCAGGCGTCCGTCGCGGTCCACCGTAAGCAGGTCCAGCATGCCGCGGTCGCCGGTCGCCATCGCAGGAACCTGAGTGTAGAGAAACTCCGTGCGCAGTGTAGGCAGTATCTCAGGCAGCCGTGTGCGAATCTGCGACTCCAGCCAGCGTTCGGACTGGAGACGAAACAGCGGATCGTTGCGTGTGCCTTCGGCCTGTCGGCTTTGGAAGAGTCTTTCGAGCAGTGTGCGGCAGAGCGCTTCGCTCTCTTCGTTCAGCGGCGTCTCGTTCGCGCCTGCGCCAAAGGTGATCTCTTCCTGGCGTGCGAAGGATTGCGACGAGGCAAGCTGGCGGACCCTGGCAAACTCGAGACCATGCAGCATCAGCCCGACCTCGGTAGCGGAACGCGCGCGCACTTCGACACGGCCCGCGGCCTGCTCGGGAACCAGCGTCAGCACACGCTCGATGCCAGGCTGGGCGCGTTCGAGCGCCGCCTCCACGTCAAAGGCATGCAACAGCCGCGAGGCTGAGTTTCCTGAGTCGTCAAGGTCGATCTCGGTCAACTCTTCCGATCTTTCGTCGAGCGCGAAAAGTTGAAAGCTGGCTGCGTTGCGATTCAACCGGGCCATCCGCTCAGCAGTGGTTTGCGTCATGCCTGCGGGCACGATCACGCGCAGGCCGCCGTAGTGCCGGTTGCGCGCGCTCTTGCCCACCGCATGGCCACGACAGTAGTCAAGCCACAACAGCCCCAGCGTCAGTACGCCGTCAACGGTGGCCGCCGATTCCTCGCTGCCCACGCCGATCACCGCCTCGGCGGCCAACCCGTGGCCGCCGCGCAAAAGTTGCCCGCGCGCATACGCCGGACCGAAGCTGTGTTCGAGATCCGCTGCCGAACGAAAACCGTCCGTCTTCCAGTCGGGAAATTGCCGCGTCAGGACGCGTTCGAGCAGCCGCAGATACTGTCTCCGTGCCAGGTCGCGCGCCGTCGGTGTGCGACGGTCGCTATTGGGAACCAGTTCAAGTGCAAGCGGTTTCGTCACGCCCATCCGCCGAGTCATCAGCCGCAGGCAGCCGGAACGAAGCTGCGCTTCCACGATGGTTCTAACCAGGTTGCGTTCCTCGCTCCACAACTGGAGCAGGCACCGTCCGTGCGCCAGGGTCAGAGAATAACGCGCCGCGCGCATGTCGAAGAGCACACTCCCGTCCTCGAGCACGGCCGCGGCAGGGTGCGCTGTGAGATAGCTTTCGACGACTTCAACAAGCGTTTCCGGAGAGACATTCACCGGCGACTGGCTGGAGGAATCTCGCGAAACCTGCGTGTTCAAGGCCGCTACCAGCCCTCGGATTTTCGCAGGTTGGTGATGTGCGCGGTGTGGTGACGGCTGTGCCAGTCATAGAGCGCCAGCGCATGGGCCAGACTCTGCTTGCCGTTGATCGGATGCAGATAGCCGCGGTGGAAATCGTCCTCGGTCATGGCCTCGAACATGGCGACCCAGCGCGCATGGAGCGAGGCAATCAGGTCCAGAGACACTTCCACAGGAAGCCAGCGCGCATCGTTCAGATTCGCCCAGTCGGCCTCCTCATAGGGCTTCACCGTGGGCCAGTCCTCGGTCAAAGCCAGCTTGAAGCGGACATAGGAATTGAGGTGGCTGTCGGCCACATGATGGACCACCTGGCGCACCGTCCAGCCGCCCTCGCGGTAGGGCGTGTCCAACTGGTGGTCCGTCAGACCATCCACCGCCGCGCGAAGCCGCGCGGGCAGCAGACGCAGGGTCTGGATGTGCGCAATGCGAATCCCCGCCATGCTGCTCGCCGGCTGGGTGAATCGACCGATGGGATACTTCAACTCGTCCAGGGAACTCATGGCGATAGCCTAGCAAAATTTCGATGGGTTGTGTGCGCGCCAAGCAAAAGAAAGCCGGAAATCTTTCCCCTGTTTTC
>JAJZFR010000050.1 GCA_021805265.1 Acidobacteriota bacterium
CTCGCCCGAATCCGTCTCGACGCACTTCCGCTCCATCGATTGCGCAGCCAGCGCAATCCATACAGCCCGATCTCCAGCCCCGCCGCGCCAGCCGCTGCCGCTCCGTGCCACTTCCGGTAATAGAGAAGCGTGCTCCGCATCCGCCACAGCACCACCTGATGGCTCGGCGGCGCGTCCAGGCCCACATTCACTGACTTCGCGCTCACCCCTCCCAGATGGATCACCCGCAGATCCGGCCAGTACCGTATCTTCCATCCCGCCAGCGTCGCGCGCCGGCAAAGGTCCACCTCTTCGAGATACAGAAACAATCGCGGATCGAACAGGCCAACCGCCTCCAGCACCTCCCGCCGGATCAGCAGAAACGCCCCCGGTATCCAGTCCACATCCACCGGCGAATCCGGGTTGGCCCACCGCCGATCCATCCCGCCGAACCATCGCCCCCACAGCTTCGATCCGGGAAACCGTTCCGCCAGCCCGGTCAGCATCATCGCGTCCCGCCACAGCGAATGGAATCGCCGCGCCGAGGGCTGCGCCGCGCCGTCACGACCCACCTGGGCCACGCCGCCAATGCCCACCTCCGGTGCCGCCTCCATCCGCCGGATTGCCTCCTCTACCACGCCCGGCTCCAGAAACGCGTCCGAGTTCAACAGCAGCAGGTAACGCCCCCGTGCCGCGCGCAACGCCACATTGTTCGCCCCGCCAAAGCCCAGATTCACCTCGCTCTCAAACAGACGAACCCACGGAAAATCCGCCGCCACCATCGCCGCCGAACCATCGCTCGAGCAGTTATCCACCACCAGAACTTCGCCCGATGGCTTCTTTGCCCCATTGCCCATCAACTCCATCGCCCGCAGCTCCCGCTCCACCAGACCCAGACACTCGCGCAGCACCTCCCGCGTCTGGTAGGAGACCAGAATCACCGAGAGCAGAGTTTCCCCCGAGTCGCCCTTGATCGGTTCCAGCGGACGCAGCGCATCCTCGCTCATCCCTGCCGCTCTCCGATCCTCTCGCCCCACACTTCGCGCATCGCCGCGCCAAGCGCCTGATGATTGCTCTCCAGCAGATATTCTTCCCTGACCGTCCGCTTCGCGCAGCCAGCCAGCCGTTCCCGCAGAGAGGCGTCCGCAATCAACCGCTCCATCGCGGCCCTCAATCGCTCCACGCTCCCCGCCGGTACCAGCAGCCCGTTCTGCTCGCTCGAAATCAGCTCCGGAATCCCCGCAATGTAAGTCGAAATACACGGCACGCCCAGCGCCATCGCCTCCATCAGCGCCACCGGCAGCCCCTCGGCAAAGCTGGCCAGAACAAAAATCTGCGCGCCCGCCACGCGACTGAGCGTTTCGTCATGGTTCCGCGCGCCCAGCCACTCCACGCGCTCCGCAATCCCCAGCTCGCGGCTCAGTCGCTCCAGGTGTCCACGATCCGGTCCATCGCCGATCATCGTCAGGCGCAGCCCACTCGGGTTGCCCAGCGCCGCGAACGCGCGCAACAGTATCCGCTGCCCCTTGGCCGCCACCAGTCGCCCGGTACACACGATCTCCAGCCCTTCCCTCGGCCTGGCCTCCCGCGCCTGTTCAAGCAGGGAAGAGCGAACGCCCAGCCGAATCACCGATACCTTCGTCTCGGGCGACTCCGGAGCGATGCGCAGAAGCTGGCTCCGCGTGTACTCGCTGATCGCGAACACATGCCGCGCCGCGAGCAGCTTCGGACGCAGCCAGCACTCATCCTCGGCGTGAAACTCTCCAGGGCCGTGAAACGTGATGCTCCAGGGAATGCGCCACGCCAGCCCCGTCAGCAGCGCAACGCTCGAAACCGGCCCGCCAAAGTGTACATGCAACCGCGTGAGATTTTTCCGCCGCATCCACCCGCCCAGCAGCATCGCCTCGGCCAGATACCCCAGCCGCAGCGGCAAACCGACAGCGCGCGATGGAAGCGTCAAACAGGCCCCCAGTCCACGCAACAGAACCGCCGGATGCCCAACCGCCAGCGCGCAGATTCGCCCGACCGCGCGCAGCCGTGCCGCAAAACCCTGTGGCTTCACGTAATACGTCCCCGCAGCCTCGAGTCGCTCTTCCGCCGTAAGGTCTTGAGCCGCCCGATCCGCCCGATTGATCGACGCCGTGTGAATCTCAAACCCCAGCCCGCGCAGCCCGATCACCTCGCGCAGAAAGAAGGTATGCGAAACAGCCGGATACACACTCAGCAGGTAGGCCAGCCCTATCGGCGGCGGCCCGGCTTCAGCTCGCGTACTTTGCAAGTCTCGGTTCAACGTGCCACCAGTATACGAAAGGTGGACCACGGCCAGCCCGTACTCGACTGCGAGTGGGCGCGGAAACATACGATGCCTGACTGCAACCCGAGTCAACTCTGCAAAGATGAATTCCCTCGAGAGGCATTGGCCTTCCCGTCTCGTAGACGAAGGAAGTGGTTCATCGGCTCTGCATAAAGGACGGAGACGCCCCAGCCAAGGATGCCTGCCGCCAAAATCGCCGAGACAAAGAGTATGGGGACGCCTCGCAGGGGACTGCCGAAATGAACGAATGCTGCAAATAAAGCCAGCACAGCGAACATATGGGTCAGATAAATTTCATAGCTTCTTTGTCCAAGAATCAGGAGGGGCGAGAGAACTCTTGGAGATCGCCATGAAGACTGCGATGCAGATGCAATCAGCAGACAGACTCCAACGGCGAGGATGGTGAAGTTCAACCCGTTTTGGCCAAGACCCCACTTGTAGCCTTGGATTGAGAATCCCAGGCTGAAAATCAGGAGAACTGACCCAGCCGTGCCGCAGAAATAGATACTTGCTCGGGAGAACTGCTTCTTTGAGAGGAACATGGCAGTGAGACACCCAAGTGCAATCGCATCCATTCCCCCCAGGTAGGAGTATTCCCGCCACACGGGATTGGGGTTGAACGCTTTCATTCGTGCAAACGGCCCCGCAACGACAAAGAGGGCGAGAACCAGCACCAGCAGCCACTGCTTGCGCAAAACCCGAGCTGCCAGAGGGAAGAACAGGTAAAACATCTCCTCAACTGAAAGAGACCAGAGAATATCCCAATTGCCCGGAAGGTAGCCCCGTGTCGCTTCCAAGTACCCAACGCGGAACGTAAATGCCGCCAGAAGCGCTCCACCGAGTCCGCCTGTTTTGGGCGAAACAACATAACCCGTTACGTGTCCCAAATCAAGACCACTCAGAATGAGCAGCAGGAGGATCATCAGCGGTGCTATTCGGGCAAATCGCAGTAGGTAGAAGCTCTTGATCTTGAGAGTATCCGGCCCGTTCCAACGGCGAATGCTCGTGGATGTAATGAGGTATCCCGAGATCACGAAGAACATTTGAACCGCAAATTGTCCGTTCCAGACAAGCGTGTAGGTTAACTGAGCCGGAAGTCCTTGTGTATACGGAATCCTGGCTCCCAGCAATCTCATGTTCACATGGTTCATTAAAACGAAGACAATGGACAGACCTCGCAAGAGGTCGATGCCATCGATCCGATTCCAGGTTCGGCCTACGCCGCCAGAATGAGTTGCAAGCATGCATTCAGTATCGAACATCGACTGTCCCTATGGCATTACCCTGATGATGGCAGGCCAAGGGCTGGGCCACCCGGACGAACTGCGGTCGCGCAGGCTGTTGGCTCCGACTGTGCGATAACGGCGGACCCATTTAGCTGCGGTCCCGTCGCTCACGCTGCTGCTTGTCCGCAGCCGGCGTACATCCTTCCCCAAGAACTTTTCTCGCGGGTTGCTCTCGACGGTGAATCCTCAATCGTGCATTCTGGTGAGAGTCCATTCGCTCTCTCCTGATTTGCTGATTGCGTCGCACAACCAGCCTCCCGCAGTCAGATTGAATGGATCATCGATTGAAATTTCACAGCGAAGGTGGGCCCGATGCAAGGTCGTTCGATGCGATTGTGGAGTTCCGCTCCGGTTCTTG
>JAJZFR010000348.1 GCA_021805265.1 Acidobacteriota bacterium
GAAGCGGGAATTGCAGTCATAGGCCGAGTTCGGCGGCGCGGGCCTGCATGGCCGCCAGGCAGATGGCGATGTGCGCGTCGAGTTCGATGCCCATTTCCGCAGCACCCTGGATCACGTCTTCGCGGTTCACGCCCCGGGCGAAGGCTTTGTCCTTGAGCTTCCTCCGGACGCTCGCCACCTCGACCTCGGCGATCGATTTCGAGGGCTTGACCCGTGCGCATGCGGTGAGGAACCCGGACAACTCGTCGCAGGCGAAGAGAGTCTTGTCCAGATGGGTGACGCGTGGGGTGCCCGAGTAGCCGGCGTGGCCGAGAATGGCGGTTCGAAGCGCGAGCGGCCAGCCCAGCCGCTCCAGCTCGCCGACGCCGACAAAGGGATGCTCCTCAAGCGAGGGGTGGCGCTCGTAGTCGAAGTCGTGGAGCAGGGCAGTGGTCGCGTAGAGGTTCAGCAGCTCAGCGCGCGGCTGGCCGGTGAGAGCCAGCCGGTCGGCCTCCTGATGCGCGTAGGCGAGGACGCAGGTTTCCACGCCGAGGGCGTGCTTGCGCAGGCTTTCGCCAGCCGTCCACTCGGTCAGCAGTTGCCAGGCTGCGGCGCGGCTGTGGGCTGTCAGGCTGGTGGTGTTATCGGTCATTCCGGTTCTCCTCGGGCGCATCCTGCCGCAAGTATCAATATATTTTCTTTGTCCGGTTGCTGCTTATGGTTCGCGTTTCTCCGGGATTCTCCGGTTATCTTCGGGTTTTTTCCACATGTGACTGGTTTTTCACTTGACAATTATGGTTCCTCGGCATCAAAGTAGCACTTGACGTGGAGCAATTGGCCACTGGAAAGCCCGCTCTGGCTCTCCGCACACAAACTATGGCAACGACACTGGTAGCAATGCCCATGCGCGAGGTGCTGCGCTGCGAACACTGTTCCCTGGTGCAGTTCCGGACCAGCAACTCGATGTGCCGACGCTGCCATAAAGCCCTCGATGCCGAGGAAGTGGTAGCCACAAGCCAGAGTCTTTTCTCGGTTGACCCTGGCACGGCGAGCGAGGACACCGGATTTCGTGTGGCCACGCTGGTCAAGGAAGTGCGCAAGGCTCGTCACCTGAGCCAGCGCCAGCTCGCCAGCCGGATGCAGGTCCCCCGCACGTACATCTCGAAGATTGAAAATGGCAAGGCGATGCCCACGCTGGGTTCGCTCGAACGGCTGGCAGACGCGCTCGAAGTGGACATCTGCCAACTGGTGCGGGATGGACGAAGCCGCCGGTCGGAGGAGGCCAGCCAGATACTCGCTGACCCGTTCCTGGCCGAAGTGGCCCGGTATCTGCCTGCGCTCGAGCCGATTCACCGCTCGATGCTGCTCAACCAGGCACGCGATCTGGTGCGGGATCAGGCTCGGGATCAAGCCAGAGATCAAGCCAAAGAACAGGCCCGTCTGCAAGCGGCAGGCAAGCGGCGGACGGCATAAGCCTGCGCGGACATCAGCGCGTAACCGTTGGAGTGAGGTTTGCGGCGGAGGGGTGCTTATGCTACGTTCGAGGTTGCCAGAGGCGATACTTTGTACTCATCATCCCCGTCTCGAATTCATGAGCTAAGCGTCGAAGAACAGGCGATTTATGCCAGCCTCGACGCAGCTCGCATGCCGCAGCACGTGGCCATCATCATGGATGGAAACGGGCGCTGGGCCGGGATGCGTTCGCTGAAGCGGTTTCTGGGCCATCAGCAGGGCGCCAAGAGTGTGCAACTGGTCACCGAGACGGCTTCCCGGATCGGTCTGCCTTGGCTTACCCTGTACGCGTTTTCTCTGGAAAACAATCTTCGCCGCCCGCGCGCCGAGGTCAGCTTTCTGATGCGCCTGCTCAAGAGCTACCTGGAAAGCAATCTCGAACGGATGATGGATAACAATGTGCGCATCCGCTACATCGGACGAACGCACGAGTTGCCAGCCGAAGTTCAGGAGAAGATGCAATGGGCGGCCGAGGCGACGCGGCGCAATACCGGGACCACGCTCACGCTGGCGTTGAACTACGGCGGTCGCTCCGAAATGGTGGATGCCTTTCGCGCACTGGCCGCAGAGGCGGCGCTGAAGGGAATGCGTCCCGAGCAGTTTACCGAAGAGGATATTCATCGCCATCTTTACACCGCGCACATGCCGGACCCGGACCTGCTGATCCGCACCTCGGGCGAGATGCGCGTGTCCAATTACCTCCTGTGGCAGATTGCCTACGCCGAGATTTTTGTCACCGAGCGTTACTGGCCCGACTTTCGCGGAGTGCATCTGCTCGAGGCGATTGCCGCCTATCAGCTCCGGGAGCGCCGTTACGGGGGCCTGAGCGAGGGCGACGAGAGCAGCAGCGGAGAAGAAAACCCTGAGCACCAACACAAACATGCCTCCGTCTATGGCGAGTAGCGTGCTCGCCGCCGGCTCAAGTCATTGACCATCACCGGTTGGGCCGGGATACTTTCCAGCCCGGTCATGTATCCTCAAGCCTGCATGAAACGCATTCTGACAGCATTTGTTTTGATTCCTCTGGTAGTGTCGGTGGTCTTTCTGGGGCCGTACTGGCTGGTGAGTTCCGTTGCAGCAGCCGCGGCCTTGCTGGCTGGCTGGGAGTTTTTATTGATCGCTTCGGCGCGGGACGCCCGGCCGCCGAAGATTGCTACTCTCGTGGCCATTGCGCTGCTGTTTACGACGAACTTTTTCTGGCCAGACAGGATGACCAGCGCGGTCGGCGCGCTCTCGCTGGCTCTCCTGATTTACTGCTCGTTTTCCAGCCCCATGGAACGCGTGATGGGGGACGTGGCGCGCGCGGTCTTTGCCTTGATTTATACCGGGTTGACCATGGTCACCCTCCCGTTGCTGTTCAGCAGCGAGGATGGCAAATCGTTGATCCTGTTTCTCCTGTGCGCGGTCTGGGCGGGGGATATTGCGGCGCTCTATGCCGGGCGGAATCTGGGCAAGCACAAACTCGCCCCCGTGCTCAGCCCCAACAAGACCTGGGAGGGCGCGGCGGGGTCGATGGTGGGCAGTCTGGCCATCACCGCAGTGCTCTACGCTCTCGCGTTTCTGCTGGCGCAGCACGATGTCGAGGTGCTGATGTATCCGGGATCGATCTGGCGCTGGTTGGCGCTGGGAGCGTTGGTCAACATTGCCGCGCAGGTGGGCGACTTGGTCGAGTCGGCCCTCAAGCGCAGCGCCGGAGTCAAGGATTCCGGCACCCTGTTGCCCGGCCATGGCGGCATGCTGGATCGCATCGACGCGCTGCTCCTGGCCGCTCCGGTGCTGTGGTACGCTCAGGTTGTTCAGCACTTCTAGAGATTGTTTCATCAACCATGAAAAGTATGAAACGTCTCGGATGAGACCCGCCTCCGAAGCGGGTCTCAGAAAGTTTACCGAAGCTGCCAAGGCATCGATGAAACACTCTCCAGGCACCTCCGACCGACGATTGACAGGATAGGCATCGCAGTGAAACGTCTCGCCATTCTCGGCTCCACAGGCTCCATCGGACAAAGCACACTCTCGATTGTTGACGCCTATCCGGAGCGCTACGCGGTGGCCACGCTGGCCGCCGGACGCAATCTGGACGCAGCCTTCGAGCAGAGTGCCCGCTGGCGTCCCAGGATGGTTTCGCTTGCGACCGAAGAGTTGGCAGCGCAACTTGCAGCAAGGCTGAAGGCCGCCGGAGTTGCCGGCGTCGAAGTGGTCTGGGGCACGGCGGGCACCGTCGCCTGCGCAACCCACGCGGACGTCGATTTTGTAGTCTCGGCCATTGTAGGCGTGGCCGGTCTTGAAGCTACCCACGCCGCTATTCTCGCGGGCAAGCCCATCGGTCTCGCCAACAAGGAGTGCATGGTGGCGGCGGGCGAGATTCTCACAAAGGCAGCCCGTGACCGTCGAGTTCCACTGCTGCCCATCGACTCCGAACACAACGCCGTCCACCAGTGCCTGCG